>JANOVJ010000355.1:0-5475 GCA_031417295.1 bacterium
ACTGCTGCAAAAAGTGCCGGGAACCAAAGTCCACGCCGATCTCGCGGCCTTCGCCGAAGCGTTGATCCAGCGCCAGCGCGAAGTGCGCATCGAGGCCGGCAAATCCGACTCCGGCTACGGCCACCTCGAATGATGGACAACAACAACACCGACAACGGCCCCAACAAGCTCGTCTGCGGCCTGCGCTCGGCGCTGTTCATGCTGTGGATGGCGGTCACGGTCGTGCCCTGGGCGCTGGCGGTGGTGGTGGTGTCCATCTTCGTTCGCGGCGACCCGATCTACTGGATGTGCGTCGGCTGGCTGCGCACCGCCGTGTGGGGCGCGCGCGCGATCTGCGGCGTTCGCTGGCGCGTCCATGGCATGGCCCACTTGCCGACCAAGGCCGACAAGACGGCCTCGGTGATCCTGCTTTCCAAGCACCAATCGACCTGGGAAACCTTCGCCTACCCGTGCCTGATGCCGCACCCTTTGGCCTACGTGTTCAAGCGCGAGTTGCTCTATATCCCGTTCTTCGGCTGGGCGATGGCGCGGATGGACATGATCCACATCGACCGCAGCAAACGCACCGAGGCCTGGAACCGCGTTGCCGCGCAGGGCGCCAAGCTGATGGCGCGCGGCCACTGGGTGATCATGTTCCCCGAGGGCACGCGCATAGCCCGCGGCCAGAAGGGCAACTACAAGGCCGGCGGCACGCGGCTGGCCGTGGCCACCGGGCAGCCGGTCGTGCCGATCGCCGTCAATTCGGCGCGCTGCTGGCCGCGCAAGTCGTTCCTGTTGCGACCGGGGGTGGTCGATGTGTCGATCGGCAAACCGATTGCATCCACCGGGCGCGAGGCGGACGAGATGATGCGCGAGGTCGAGGCCTGGATCGAAGCCGAAACGCGGCGGCTCGACCCTGACGCCTTCGCCGGGCGCTGACGCGGTGGCCATGGCCCGGCACGTTCGCGGCGAAGACGCCTCGCAGCTCTTGCTGTTCGATCCGCCACCGGCCGCCCTGTCGCCGGCTGCGACGCCGCGGTCGGTGGCCACGGTGCCGGCGCGGCCCGCGCCGCCGCGCCAGGCGCCTGTCGGACCCGCCGTGCCGGCCGTGCTGGGCATCTTTCGCCACCCGCGGGCGCAGCGTGAAGTGGTGTTCGGTGAACACCGCGTCGGCTACGAGTTGCGCCGCGCGCGCCGGCGCAGCATTGGTTTCGTGGTCGGCGCCGAGGGCCTCTGCGTGGCCGCGCCGCGCTGGGTCGGGCAGGGCGATATCGACGCTGCGCTGCGCGAGAAGGCGGCCTGGATCCTGCGCAAGCTCACCGAGCAGCACGAGCACGGCCAGCGCGTGCAGGCCGCGCGCGTGGACTGGCGCGACGGCGCGACGATCCCGTTCCTCGGCGAGCCGGTCATCGTGGTCCTCGACCCGCGGGCCGGCACCGCCCCGGGTGGTGCGCTGCTGAACACCGACGCCGGCGCACTGCCCGGCGTGCCGCGGCTGACTCTGCATCTGGCGCTGCCACAGCACGCCGCGCCAGCGCAGATTCGCGACGCGGTGCAAAGCTGGTTGCAGCGCCAGGCGCGGCGCATCTTCGACGAGCGTTGCGCGCACTTCGCCGGCCGGCTGGGGGTGCAGATGCGCCGGCTTTCGCTCAGCTCGGCGCAAACGCGCTGGGGCAGCGCCAGCGCCGACGGTTCGGTGCGCCTGAACTGGCGCCTGGTTCACTTCGGCATGCCGACCATCGACTACGTGGTGGCGCACGAACTGGCGCACCTGCGCCACATGGATCACAGCCCGAAGTTCTGGGACGTGGTGCGCTCGGTCGTGCCCGATGTCGAGGCCGCGCGGGGCACGCTCAAGAGCGAGCTGGTGCCGGTCTTCGAATAGGCCGTGCACCGCGCTTCAAGCCGTGCCGTGGCTGCACGACTTCCGCCCGGCGATGGTTAAACTTCGCGTTTACGTAAACGTCAACCCGACCCGTCACCAGCCATGACCGCAGCCGCGCGTTCCCGGGAAGTCGGCAAGGAGAGCCGCAGCTTCACCTTCACCATCACCGAACTGGCGCAGGAGTTCGACATCACGGCGCGCGCGATCCGCTTCTATGAAGACGTGGGATTGCTCACACCGGGCCGCGCCGGCCGCAACCGCGTCTACAACCAGCGCGACCGGACGCGCCTCAAGCTCACGCTGCGCGGCAAGCGCCTCGGCTTGAGCCTGCAGGAGGTGAAGGACCTGGTGGATTTGTACGAGTCACCGTCCGACACGGCCCCGCAGCTCAGCGCGTTCCTGGCCACGCTGAAGGAGCACCGGGTGCTGCTCGAACGCCAGCGCGAGGACATCGAGATCACGCTGGCCGAAATCAGCCAGCACGAAGCGCGCTGCCGGCGCATGCTGGCCGGCACGCGAGCAATACACCCAGGAGAAAGCACATGAGCATGCCAGGCCTCGATTTTCAACTCGGTGAAGACATCGACGCGCTGCGCGACGCGGTGCGTGAGTTTGCGCAGGCCGAGATCGCGCCGCGCGCGGCCGAGATCGACCGCAGCGACAAGTTCCCGATGGACCTGTGGCAAAAGATGGGCACGCTCGGCGTGCTCGGCGTCACCGTCGAAGAGGAATACGGCGGCGCGGCGATGGGCTACCTGGCGCACATGATCGCGATGGAAGAGATCAGCCGTGCCAGCGCTTCAGTCGGTCTGTCGTATGGCGCGCACAGCAACCTGTGCGTGAACCAGATCCGCCGCAACGGCAATGCGGCGCAGAAGGCGAAGTACCTGCCCAGGCTCGTCAGCGGCGAACACGTCGGCGCGCTGGCGATGAGCGAGCCGGGCGCCGGCAGCGACGTGATCTCGATGAAGCTCAAGGCCGAATGGAAGGACGGCGCCGGGGGCGGCCACTACCTGCTCAACGGCAACAAGATGTGGATCACCAACGGGCCCGACGCCGACACGCTGGTCGTCTACGCCAAGACCGAGCCCGAGCTCGGCGCGCGCGGCGTCACGGCGTTCCTGATCGAGAAGGGCATGCCCGGTTTTTCGATCGCCCAGAAACTCGACAAGCTCGGCATGCGCGGCAGTTCCACCGGTGAACTGGTGTTCGCCAATGTCGAGGTGCCGGCCGAGAACGTGCTCGGCGCGCTCAATGGCGGCGCGAAGGTGCTGATGAGCGGCCTCGACTACGAGCGTGCGGTGCTCTCGGCCGGGCCGATCGGCATCATGCAGGCGGTGATGGACAACGTGCTGCCCTACATCCACGACCGCAAGCAGTTCGGCCAGAGCATCGGCGAATTCCAGTTGATCCAGGGCAAGGTGGCCGACATGTACACCATGTTGCAGGCGACGCGCTCGTACTGCTACACGGTCGGCAAGAACCTCGACAAGCTCGGCAGCGAGCACGTGCGCCAGGTGCGCAAGGACTGCGCGAGCCTGATCCTGATCTGCGCCGAGAAGGCGACGTGGATGGCCGGCGAGGGCATCCAGGTCTTCGGCGGCAACGGCTACATCAACGAGTACCCGCTCGGGCGCTTGTGGCGGGACGCCAAGCTCTACGAGATCGGTGCCGGTACGTCGGAAATCCGGCGCATGCTGATCGGTAGAGAGTTGTTCGCGGAGACGATGTGAGCGCCGACCTGCAAGAGCTTTTCGCCAGCAACCGCCGCTGGGCCGCCGCGACAGAGGCGCGCGAGCCGGGCTTCTTCTCGCGCCTGCTCTCGCAGCAGACGCCACAGTACTTGTGGATCGGCTGCGCCGACAGCCGCGTGCCGGCCAATGAGCTGGTTGGCCTGTTGCCGGGTGAAATGTTCGTGCACCGCAACGTCGCCAACGTCGTCGTTCACTCCGACTTGAACTGCCTGTCGGTGATCCAGTTCGCGACCGACCTGCTGCAGGTGCGGCACATCATCGTCGTCGGCCACTCCGGTTGCGGCGGCGTGAAGGCTTCGCTCGAAGACCGCCGGGTCGGCCTGGCCGACAACTGGCTGCGCCACGTGCAGGACGTGCGCGACCGCCACGCCGACTGGCTGGCCACGGTGGCGCCCGAGCGGCGCGTCGATGCGCTGTGCGAATTGAACGTGATCGAGCAGGCGGCCAACGCCTGCAAGACGACGATGGTGCAGGACGCCTGGCAGCGCGGGCAGGAACTGGTGGTCCACGGCTGGTTCTATGGCCTCTACGACGGGCTGCTCGAAGACCTGTCGTTGACCGTGGCCCGGGCCGAGGACTTGCCGGTCGTCTACGCCAAGGCCTTGCTCGGCGTGCAGGCGCGCTACGCCGGCAGCGCCACCGCGTGATGCCGAAGACACCGCTCTTCCCCCGCGCGCTGACCGACACGCGCGCCTTCCACATCGCGCAGGCGATGCTCGAAGGCTTCGACCGCCACTATCGGCTGTTCCGCGAAGCGAGCGCCGAGGCCAAGCGCCGCTTCGAGCAGGCCGACTGGCACGGCCAGCAGCGCGGCCAGCGCGAGCGGATCGAGTTCTACGACACGCGCGTCGACGAAGGCGCCGAGCGCTTGCAGCGCGAGTTCGACGCTGCCGCGCTGTCGATGGAGGTCTGGCAGCAGGTCAAGCTGCACTACATCGGCTTGCTCACCAACCACCACCAGCCCGAACTCGCCGAGACCTTCTTCAACTCGGTGACGACGAAGATCCTGCACCGCAGCTATTTTCACAACGACTTCATCTTCGTTCGCCCCGCCGTTTCCACCGAGTACATCGAGAACGACGAGCCGGCCTCGCTGCCGACCTACCGCGCCTACTACCCGACGCCCGAGACGCTGCGCGAAACCTGGCTGCGCATCATCGGCAACTTGCAGCTCGAGGTGCCGTTCGAGGACCTTCCGCGCGACATCGACCATCTGGTGGCGGCGGTGAAGGCCGAGCTGGGCGACTACCGCCCGCGGGCCAACTTCCAGGTCCAGGTGCTGTCGTCGCTGTTCTTTCGCAACAAGGGCGCCTACGTCGTGGGCAAGGTCATCAACGGGTTTCACGAGACGCCGTTCGCACTGCCGATCCTGCACGTCGAGGCCTCGGCGCAGCGCCAGCTCGCGATCGACACCGTGCTCTTCGGCGAGGACGATTTGCTGCTGCTGTTCAGCTTCGCCCGCGCCTACTTCATGGTCGCGATGGAAGTGCCGTCGGCCTACGTGCAGTTCCTGCGCTCGATGATGCCGCGCAAGCCGCGCTCTGAAATCTACAGTGCGATCGGCCTGCAAAAGCAGGGCAAGAACATCTTCTACCGCGACTTTCTGTACCACCTGCGCCATTCGTCCGACCGCTTTCGCATCGCGCAAGGCATCAAAGGCATGGTGATGCTGGTGTTCGACCTGCCGTCGTTCCCGTTCGTGTTCAAGGTCATCAAGGACTTCTACCCGCCGCAGAAGGAAACGACGCGCGAGTTGATCAAGAGCAAGTACCTGGTCGTCAAGCAGCACGACCGCGTGGGCCGCATGGCCGACACGCTGGAGTACTCGAACGTGGCCTTCCCGCGGTCGCGCTTCGA
>JANOVJ010000356.1:0-5937 GCA_031417295.1 bacterium
AGCCCGTGCCGCCGGCCGCGGGTCCATCATCGGGTCGCTGACCTGGCGCGCCAGCACCAGGCCGTGGCGGCGCATGTAGCGCGCCGCGTCGCGCATCACGTAGTCGCCCTTCAAGGGCGTGTCGAGCAGCGGCTTCAGCCCCATCACCTTCATCACCGCCACGCCGAGCAGCATGCAGTGCCACTCGACGCGACGCCCGTGGCGGGCAGCGATGGCCTCGATGCGCAGGCTGGCGAAGTAGCCGTAGCCGGAGATGAAGTCGAAGTAGAAATCGATCGGCGGCTTCGCTTGGCTAGTGCCCACGCCCACGTCCATGCCCACGCTCATGGTCGCAGCCTCAATGAATGGCCGCGTACATGATGCCTTCCTGCGTCGCCTCGGTGGCCGAGAACTCGACCACCACCTTGCCCTGCTTGGCGACGAGGATGCGGTCGGACAGCGCCATCACCTCGGGCAGGTACGACGAGATCATCACCACCGCCTTGCCCGCATCGGCCAGGCGGTTCAGCTCGGCGTGGATCTCGGCGATCGCGCCCACATCGACCCCGCGCGTTGGTTCGTCGAAGATGATCACGTCGGGCTCCTGCACCAGCGACTTGGCGATCACCACCTTCTGCTGGTTGCCGCCCGAGAGTTCGATGACCTTCATGTCCTTGCCGATCGCGCGCACGTTGAGCAGTTGGGTCCAGTGCTCGCCCACGGCCTTGGCGCGCGCACGCGACACCAGGCCGAACGCGCCGCCCACCTTGCCGAGCAGGCCCATGTAGATGTTCTGCGAGATCGACATGGTCTCGAAGAAGCCCTCGAACTTGCGATCCTCGGTGACGTAGGCAATGCCGTCGCGCACCGCGCTGCGCGCGACGCGGTAGCGCACCGGCTTGCCGCGCAGCAGCACCTCGCCGCCGTGGAAGAAGTCGCGCTTGATGAGCCCGGCCACGACCTTGAAGGTCTCGGTGCGGCCCGCGCCGACGAGGCCGAACACGCCGGTGATCTGACCGGCGAACACCGAGAGCGAATTGTTCTTCACCATCGCCGCCATGCGCAGGTTGCGCACCGAGAGCAGGCACTCGCCGGCCGGGCGGACGAAGGTCTTCCTCTGCCCGTACAGCGTTTGCGACAGGTCGCGCCCGACCATCGCCTGCACGACGCGCGCGCGGTCGAAGCTGTGCTTGTCGTCGGTGACGACATGGCGGCCGTCGCGCAGCACGGTGATGCGGTCGGCCAGTTGCAGCGCCTCTTCGAGCGCGTGCGAGATGAAGATCACCGACACGCCGCGCGCCTTCAAGCTGAACACCAGGTCGAAGAAGTACTTCTTTTCCTCCGGCGTCAGGCTGGCGGTGGGCTCGTCGAAGATGATGATGCTGGCCTTATGCAGCACCGCGCGCGCAATCTCCACCATCTGCTTCTTCGCCGCGCCGAGCATGCCGACCGTGGCCGTGGGGTCAACATCGAAGTTCAGCGATTGCAGGAACTGCTGGGCCGAGATGTAAACGCCGCGCAGCCGGTTGAAGAACGCCTCTTGGCCGAGGTAGAGGTTCTGCGCCACCGTCATGCTGGGCACCAGGCTCGTCTCCTGGAACACCATCGCGATGCCGTGGTGGCGCGCTTCCAGTGGCGTCCGCAGGTTCACCGCCTGGCCGTTCACCAGCATCTGCCCGCTGGTCAACGGCACCACGCCGGCCATCACCTTGGTGAGGGTCGATTTGCCGGCGCCGTTCTCGCCGACAAGGGCGTGGATCTCGCCCTTGCGCAGCGCGAAGTCGACGTTCTCGATCGCAGGAACACCGGCGTACTTCTTCGTTGCCTGGCGCAGTTCGAGCACCACCTCGGCCGTCATGCGGATGCTCCCAGTGCAACGCACAGCAAGCGGCCGCTGCCCTTGGACGACGCATACAACGCGCCGCCGTGTTCGGCCACCGCGGTGATGCCATGGTGTTTGCCGTCCACCTGGCTGTGCATCGATTCCAGAATGCGCCCGTCGGCCGCCACCTTCAGCACCAGGCCGTAGGAGTGCGGCGGCGCCCAGGGCTTGAGCACGCCCATGCTCTTGACGCCCGCGCCCTGCAACGGCTCCAGGAAGCTGTGGCCCGACGACAGCGCCGGCGCGATCCAGTAGCGCGGGTCGATCTCGGCCAACATGCGTTCGCGGTAGGCGTCTTCGCGCAGCACGAACTCGACCAGTTGGGTGCGGCAGACAAAGCACGTCAACCAGAACCCGCCATCGCTTGCCACGGCCATGCGCGACGGGTAGCCCGGCAGTTCGGCCAGCAGCACTTCGCGGCCATTGGCGCCGGTACGGACGATGCGGTGGCGCCAGCTTTCGCTGTGCAGCACCGCGCCATCCGACTCCGGCAACACGCCGAACGCGAAGTGCTGGCCGCCCGCCAGCGGTTCAGCCCCGTCGCCGCCGCCAAAGCGCCAGCGCGCGACGCGGCCGGTGCGGCCGTGCTCCATCAAGTCGTGCGCCCATTGCGCCGGGCCGCGCCGGTTGGAGCCATCGCTGAGAAGCAACTGGTCGGCGCCATTGAAGGCGAGCGCGTTGACGCTCTTGAGCGGCCGACCACCCAGCGTTTCGAGGCGGGCGACTTCGGCCCACTTGGGCCCGCGCACGACCCGCACCGTGTGGCCGCCGAGCGCCATCGCGAACAGGCCATCGGGGCCGGCGGCGAGCGCCGTGATTTCGTCGTCGAAACGGGCGACTTCAATGCAGTGCTCGCCTTCCAGCCGATAGACGGAGCGGCCGGCGCTGGCGAAGAGCGAGTGGCCATCGGTTGCCAGGTCATCGATGGCGGGCAGCGTGGCGACGATGTGTGCTTCGTCGAGCACGCGGTTGGGCTTGAGCGCGCCGTCCATCACCGGGACGGTGATCGCGGCACTGCCGCGGCCCAGCAGGCGGTCGGTCCAGATGCGCAGGGCGTCGAACATGTCAGGTTTCCATCGCTCGTGGAAAGAAGTGCGAGGTTGGAGCGGCGCGGCAGGCGGTGCCCGCTGGGGGCTCACACTGGGGCGGTCGGCGCTGCGCGCCGACTCCGCTGTGGTGCTCAGATTGAGGTCGCGTCGCAAAACTCGCTGCGTTCGCTGCGCTCTCTACGCTCAAACAGTTGCGACGAGTCAGCTTACGGAGCGTGCTGCGCACGCCGACCCCAATCCTGCGCTCCTCGCCGCCCCACAGATCGCCCCCAACGGGCACCGCCCGCCGCGCTCTACCGGTGTCTTTTCTCGTCGAGAACACCAGCCGCCGCTTTGCAAAGGCGCGCCCGGACAGGCCACGTAGCGCCTCTACGGCGCCGAGAAGCACAGGGCTCTTGGCCTCGCGCGCAGCGCGATTCGTAAACTGACTCGTCGCAACTGTTTGAGCAGAGTGAGCGCAGCGAACGCAGCGAGTTTTGCGACGGGCCACGAGACCGAGCATCGCAGGGAAGTCGGCGCGCAGCGCCGACCGCCGGAGGTGAAGCTTCGTTGCCTGTCCGGGCGCGCCTTTGCCAGCCCGCTCGCTGCGCCGCCAAGCATCAACAGCGCCGAAGCTCATGCCGCCACCCTCCCCCACCGCTTCTCGTACTGAATGAAGTCCGGGTCGGCACCAGGCAGCTTGTAGCGCCCGATCCGGTTGTTCGAGATCCCGCCCAGGTACAGATGCCCGCGGTGCTCGCGCATCGAGGTGATCATCGGATGGTTCACGCCGCCCAGGTCCCACAGCGATTCGAGAATCTTGCCGCTCTCGCTGAACTTGAGCACGCAGCCGGTGTTGATGTTCGGGAACAACCATTCGTCCACCGGCACCCGCTTCGCCATGCGCTTGCGAAAGCCCGGCATGCGCAGCGCCAGGTCGTAGGCCGGGCAACGCATGCCCACCAGCGCCAGCCAGTAATTGCCGTCGGAGGCGAGGTTGATGTTGTCGGGGTAGCCGGGCAGGTTGGCGATCACGGTCTCGACTTTTCCCGTCTTCGGCCCGTCGAACCAGTAGCGCTTGATGCAGCAACCCCAGGTCTCGGCGAACAGGATCGACTGGCCGTCGCTCGCAATGCAGACACCGTTCGGAAACTTCAGGTCGCGCAGGATGGTCCGCGTGCTGCCATCGCGCGGGTCGTAGCAGACGATGCGGCCGTTGCCGCGCGCTTCCAGCCCGTCCACCGGCCACTCGTGCATTTCGTAGCGCGTGGTCGCCTCGCTGAAGAAGATGCGGCCATCGTCGGCGATGTCCAGGTCGTCGGCCAGGCGCAGCCGGCTGTCGTCGTTGATCGAGTTGAAGCTGCGGTTGGTCTCGTCGGTCACGCGCTCGACCTTCTGCTGCGGCGTGATGCGGTACAGGCCCATGCCGCCGATGCAGATGTGCAGGTTGTCCTCGCGGTCGAAGGCCATGCCCAGCGGCTGGCCGCCGATGTGGGCGAAGACCTCCATCCGCTCGTAGTCGGGCGCGAAGAAGCGGATCACGTCGCCGTGGCGCGAGCCGGCGTAGAGGTTGTCGTCGCGGTCGAGGATCACGTCTTCCGGCGCCTCGATGCGGCCCAGGCCGATCAGCGTCACGTCGCGCAGCTTGTTGTTCAGCGCCCAGGGGCCGCCGGTGGCAGGCGTGCAGTCGGGCGCGGGCGCGAGCGCGAGGTAGGTCGGGCTCACGTAGACCTTGCTGATAATGCGTGCGCGGTTCTTCAGCCAGCGCACGTCGATCATCGCGGCGACGACCAGGATCGTCGCCAACACCATGCGGTTGACGCCGCCGGGCGCCGAGAGCGACGTGAGGCCGTTGGTGATCAGCAGCACCACCAGCGTGCCGACAAGCGCCTTCGTCACCGAGCCGCGCCCGCCGCCCAGGCTGATGCCGCCGAGCACCGCCGCGGTGAGCACCAGCACTTCCATGCCGACGCCGATGTCGGCGCCCGCCGTGGCCAGGCGCGACGCGAAGAAGCAGCCTGCTGCGGCAGTGAGCACGCCGCAGCCGACGTAGCACAGCGCGATGGTGCGCCGCACCGCGATGCCGCCGTTGTAGGCCGAGCGGCGCGAGCCGCCGATGGCCATGATGTGCCAGCCCACGCGCAGCCGCGTCAGCATCACGTGGCCGGCAATGGCGACCACGGCATAGGCCCAGGCCACAGTCGGCAGGCCGAGGAAGGTGCCGCTGCCCAGAAAGTCCCAGGCCGCGGAATCGGGCACGTTGCCGGCGATCTGGGTCGAGTATTCCAGGCTCAGCAGTTCATACACCGAGCGGAAGACGATCAGCGTGATCAGCGTGGTGAGGAACGCGCGCAGCCGCAGGTAGCCGACCAGCACGCCGTTGATGGCGCCGAGCAAGCCGCCGAAGAGCAGCGTGGCCGGCACGACCAGCGCCACCGGCCACTTGAGCACGTGCATCAGCATCAGCGCGCAGAAGTTCGTCAACGCGAACATCGAGCCGACGGAGAGGTCGATGCCGCCGACGATCATCACCAGCGCCAGGCCGAGCACGACGAAGCCGATCTCGCCGGCCTGGCGCAGCGTGTCGGCCAGCGCGATGGGCGACCAGAAGTTGCCGATCACGCGGCCGGAGATCAGCAGCACGATCACCAACAGCAAGACCGGGATCGCGGTCTCGGTCCAGCGCTTGGAGAGGATTTCGCCGAGCCAGTGGTCGGGCCAGTAGCGATAGCGCAGGCGCGTGAGGCCCTCACCCCAGCCCTCTCCCGCAAGCGGGCGAGGGGGCCGTTCAACTCCCTCTCCCGCTGCGCGGGAGAGGGTCGGGGTGAGGGTCGCGGCCTGTTCCATGCCCGCCTACTTGCCAGCCAGCTTCCAGCAAGTCCCGTCCTTGGCCGCGTTGTCCTTCGTGATCGGGATCAGCGTGGTGTAGATGTTCTGCTTCGCCGCCCCCGCCTTCACGCCGCCCTGCAGCAGCCACTTGATCATGGCCGACATGTCGGAGGCCTGGGTCGGCACGTCGTAGCTGAGGTCGTAGTCGATCGCGCCCGA
>JANOVJ010000357.1:0-2494 GCA_031417295.1 bacterium
TGGTGGTGTTCTTCGCGATGGCCAACTGCGGCCTGCCCGGCACGGCCGGCTTTGTCGGTGAATGGATGGTCATCCTGGCCGCCGTCAAGGCCAACTTCTGGCTCGGCGCGCTGGCGGCAACTGCGCTCGTGTTCGGCGCGGCCTACACGCTGTGGATGGTCAAGCGCGTCTACTTCGGTGCGATCGCCAACGATGAGGTGCGCGCCCTCGTCGATGTGAGCCGGCGCGAAGTGTTGGTGCTCGGCCTGCTGGCGGTGGCAACCTTGTGGATGGGCCTCTACCCGAAGCCCTTCACCGACGTGATGCAGACCTCGGTGACCGAGTTGCTGCGGCATGTGGCGGTTTCCAAGCTGAACTGAGATGGAACTGCCTAGCTTTGTGGCGGCCGTAAGAGCCCCGCTCCTTGGAGACCGGGGTGGCAAAGGCGCGCCCGGACAGGCAACGAAGCTTCATCGCTGGCGGTCGGCGCGTTGCGCCGACTTCCCTCCGATGCTCAGGCTCGTGGCCCGTCGCCGAACTCACTACGCTCACTGCGTTCGCGCAGTGAGTTCTGCGATGCGACATCAGGGCGAGCACCACAGCTCAGTCGGCGCAAAGCGCCGACCGCCCCAGTGTGAGCCCCCAGCGGGCACCGCCTGCCGCGCGGCCCCGAAGCCACGCGAAAGCCACGCGAAATCCGATCGATGAGAACACCATGAACTGGCTCGCCATCTACCCCGAGATCGTGTTGCTCACGATGGCCTGCGCCATCACGCTGATCGACCTGTTCATCGACCACCCGCTGCGCACCCCAACCTACCTGTTGACGCAGGCAACGCTGGCCGTGGTGGCGGCAATGCACCTCTGGTATTTCAACGACGGCGCCACGCTCTACGGTATGCAGCGCATGGTCGTGACCGATCCGCTCGGCCACCTGCTCGGCTTCTTCGCCTGTGTGGCGGTGATGGTCACGCTCGCCTACTCGCGCGCCTACGCGGCCGAGCGCGAGATGTTGAAGGGCGAGCTGTTCACCCTCAGCCTGTTCTCGCTGCTCGGCATCTCGGTGATGCTGTCGGCCAACAACTTCCTGATGATTTATCTCGGCCTCGAGCTGATGACGCTCAGCCTCTACGCGCTGGTCGCCCTGCGCCGTGACCACCCGCCCGCCACCGAGGCGGCAATGAAGTATTTCGTGCTCGGCGCACTCGCCAGCGGCTTCCTGCTCTACGGTCTGTCGATGATGTACGGCGCTACCGGCTCGCTCGACATTCCCGAGGTGTTCAAGGCCATCGCCACCGGCCGCATCAACAAGGCCGTGCTGGCCTTCGGCCTGGTGTTCGTGGTGGCCGGCCTGGCCTTCAAGCTCGGCGCGGTGCCATTCCACATGTGGGTGCCCGACGTCTACCAGGGCGCGCCGACGCCGGTCACGCTGCTCGTCGGCGGCGCGCCCAAGCTGGCTGCGTTCGCGATCACCTTCCGCCTGCTCGTCGAAGGCCTGTCGGGCCTCGCGGTCGATTGGCAACAGATGCTGATCGTGCTCGCGGTCGGCTCGATGGCTCTCGGCAACTTCGCCGCCATCGCGCAGAGCAACCTGAAGCGCATGCTCGCGTATTCGACCATCGCACAGATGGGCTTCATGCTGCTCGGCTTCACGCCGACGGTGGTCTCGGCCAACACCTACTCGGCGGCCAACGGCTACAGCTCGGCGATGTTCTACGCCATCACCTACGTCTTCACCACGCTCGGCACCTTCGGCATCATCCTGCTGCTGTCGCGCAAGGGGCACGAGGCCGAGCACATCGACGACCTGAAGGGCCTGGCCCAGCGCAGCCCCTGGTACGCGGCGGTGATGGCGATCTTCATGTTCTCGCTGGCAGGCATCCCGCCGACGGTCGGCTTCTACGCCAAGCTCGCGGTGCTGCAGGCCATCATCACGACCAACCTGCCGGGCTACATTGCACTCGCCGTGGCGGCGGTGCTGTTCTCGCTGGTCGGCGCGTACTACTACATCCGGGTCGTCAAGGTGATGTACTTCGACGCGCCGGTGGATCACGCGCCCATCGTCGCCACCGCCGAGGTTCGCACGCTGCTGTCGCTCAACGGCGCGGCGGTGCTGGTGTTCGGGCTGCTGCCGGGCGGGCTGATGGCGCTGTGCGCGCAGGCCGTCGTCAAGGCGCTGGCGAGTTGAACGGCGCGGTAAGCGCAGCGGTATCGCCATCGCGATCGCCATCCCGATCGGCATCAGCATCGGCATCGGCATCGGCATGACGCCCACGCCACCGCTGGTTGCGATCGATCCCGACGCCGACCCTCAACTGCACGAGCACGGCGTGTCTGGCACGCAGGTCTACCGCGGCCACTTTCTCGACGTTCGCCGCGACATGGTGCGTTTGCCCGACGGCAACCCGGCCGCGCGCTAGTACATCGTCCACCGGGGTGCGGTGTTGTTCGTGCCGCTGCTCGACGCCGGCCGGCTCGTCGTCGAACGCCAGTACCGCTATCCGATGCGGCGCGC
>JANOVJ010000358.1:0-3483 GCA_031417295.1 bacterium
TCCCAATGTCAGGACTTGGCCGCCAGCAGCCGCACAATCCCTCCCAACCCTCGACTCCGCGACGCACGCGCCCTCGGTCGTGACCACGAAGATGACCCTCCCCACCCAGGCCCGCATCGTGATCGTCGGCGGCGGCATCGTCGGCTGCTCCACGGCCTATCACCTGGCCAAGCTCGGCCACACCGACCTGCTGTTGCTCGAACAAGGCCAGCTCACCTGCGGCACCACCTGGCACGCGGCCGGGCTGGTCGGCCAGATGCGGCCGAACCGCAACATGACGCGGATGAGCAAGTACGGCATCGAGCTGTACGCGCAGCTCGAAGCGGAGACGGGCCTGGCCACGGGCTGGAAGCCATGCGGCAGCGTCAACGTGGCGGCAACAAAGGAGCGGATGCAGGTGCTGCGCCGGCAGGCGACGCTGGCGCGCAGCTTTGGCGTGGAGGTGGACGTGATCTCTTCCCAGCGCGCGGGCGAGTTGTACCCTTTGCTGCGCACCGCCGACTTGCGCGGCGGGCTGTGGATTCCCGGCGACGGCAAGGTCAACCCGGCCGACCTGACGATGTCGCTCGCCAAGGGCGCGCGCAACCGGGGCGTGAAGATGGTCGAGGGCGTGGAGGTCACCGCCGTGTTCAGTGATCGAGGCCGCGTGACCGGCGTGCGCACCGCGAGCAACGGCGAAGCCAGCAACATCGCTTGCGAAGTCCTCGTCAACTGCGCCGGCCAGTGGGCGCGCCAGTTCGGCCGGCTGGCCGGGGTGAACGTGCCGCTGTACTCGGCCGAACACTTCTACATCGTGACCGACCGCATCGACGGCGTGCACCCGATGCTGCCGGTGATGCGCGACCCCGACGGCCGCATCTACTACAAGGAAGAGGTCGGCGGCCTGGTGATGGGCGGCTTCGAGCCCCAGGCCAAGCCGTGGGCGGTGGACCCGATCCCTTCGACCTTTCGCTTCGAGCTGCTGAACGAAGACTGGGCCCAGTTCGAGCCGCTGATGCACAGCGCCATCCACCGCACGCCGTGCCTGGAAACGGCGAAGGTCAAGATGCTGCTGAACGGGCCCGAGAGCTTCACGCCCGACGGCAACTTCATCCTCGGCGAGGCGCCGGAGATGCGCTGCTACTTTGTCGCCGCGGGCTTCAACTCGGCCGGCATTGCCAACGCCGGCGGCGCGGGCAGCCTGATCGCACAGTGGATCACCGGCGGCGAGGCGCCGCTGGACTTGTGGGACGTGGACATCCGCCGCTTCGGCCCCTTCAGCGCCAACCGCAAGGCCCTGGCCGAACGCACCGGCGAGACCCTGGGCCTGCACTACGCCATGCGCTGGCCGCGGCAGGAGCTGGAGACGGCACGGCCGCTGCGCACCTCGCCGCTGTACGACCTGCTCGCGGCGGGCCGCGCGCTCGGCGCGGCCGGCACGACGCCCCCGCCGAGCGCCGTTTTCGGCAGCAAGAACGGCTGGGAGCGTGCCAACTACTTCAAGCCGCACGGCGCGCCACCTGCGGTGCATGGCCTGGGCCGGCCCGACTGGCTGCCCTGGGTGATCGACGAGCAGCGCGCCACGCGCGAGGCGGTGGCCCTGTACGACCAGACCTCGTTCTCGAAGCTGCTGCTCCAGGGCCACGACGCACTGGCCGTGCTGCAGCGGCTGTGCGCCAACGAAATGGACGTTGCGGTGGACCGCATGGTCTACACCGCCATGCTCAACGAGCGCGGCGGCTTCGAGAGCGACCTGACCGTCATCCGCCTGGCGCCCGAGCGCTTCCTGATCGTCACCGGCTCGGCGCAGGCCACCCGCGACGCCGACTGGATCGGCCGCCACATCGAGCCCGCCGAACACGCCCACCTGACCGATGTGAGCGCGCTGTACTGCGTGCTCGGCCTGATGGGCCCGAAGGCGCGCGAACTGCTGGCGCGCCTTTCGCCGGCCGAGTCTTTGCCGGACGACCTGTCGCCCGATGCGCTGAAGTTCAGCCACACGCGCGAGATCGATCTCGGCCATGCCCGTGTGCGCGCCGCGCGCATGAGCTACGTCGGCGGGCCGGGCTTCGAGCTCTACCTGCCGGTGGAAGTGGCGCGCCATGTGTACCTGGCCTTGCACGAGGCCGGCGCCGACCTGGGCCTGAACCTCACGACAGGCCGCTCGTGCGGCCTGGTGGACGCGGGCTACTACGCCCTCGACGCGCTGCGCATCGAAGCCGGCCGCCGCGCCTGGGGGGCCGAACTGGGGCCCGACGAAACCCCCTTCGAAGCCGGCCTGTTGTACGCCGTGAAGCTGGACAAGCCAGCCGGCTTCACTGGCCAGGCCGCACTCATCAAGGCCCGCGGCCAGCCGTTGCGCAAGAAGCTCGTCACGGTGGTGCTGGGCTCGCCGAGCGCCTACGTGTGGGGCGGCGAGGCCTTGGCGCTCAACGGCCAGACGGTGGGCGAACTCTCGTCGGCCGGCTGGAGCTGCAAGGCTGGCAGCTGCGTGGGCCTGGGCTACCTGCGCGGGCCAGCGGCCAACCTGCCGCACCACGGCACACCGCTCACGCTGGACTTGTGGGGCGAGCCCGTTGCGGCAACGGCCTGGGATGCGTGGCCGCCAAAGCGGCCCTGAGGCCGGCCCGCCTGCGGCCAGTGGCTGGCGGCTGACGGCTGAAGGCTGAAGGCCCACGGCTTGTGCAGGGTTGAAGTGTCAGCGCGCCCGCTTTTGATTTCAGCGGCTGCCGTGCGCAGCCGCTGCAATGACAGGTCAGGCGCCGCTGTACGGCACGTCCATTTGCCGCGCCGTCGCAGCCGCGAGATCAGCACCCGCAACGCGCGAAACCAGATGAAGGCTCATGTCAATGCCGGCCGCGATACCGGCTGAAGTCACGATGTCGCCTTCATCGACCCAGCGAACACCGGCGCGGACTTGCACGTCGCTGAACTGTGCCCGAAGGTCGGCGATGTCTTCCCAGTGCGTTGTGGCGGCCCGGTTCCGCAGCAGGCCCGCCCTGGCAAGAATGAAGGCGCCGGTGCAGACCGAAGCGGTGATGGTGGCCTCGCGGGAGCGGCCACGAACCCACTCGATCACCTGTTCATCGTTCACCTCGTTGTCCACCACCCCGCCGGGCACGATGAGCAGGTCAGTCGCCGGACAGCTCTGGAACGAGAAGTCGGGCACCACGCTCAACCCGGCCCGAGCGCGGACGATCGCTTGCGTCTTGGCCGCGGTGACTGCGCGGAAAGGTTCATCGGCCCCAGGATTTGGTAGTGTCTCAGTTTGAAATTCCCAAAGAAAAATGCCCGCCAAATTGCGGGCGTTTTTTTCGATTCTGGTGAGCAATGTCGGCTCTAGATTTTTGCGGCGTCAATTGTAAGCGGGGAGGTCTTCTCTGCTCTAGTAAGGATTATTTTCTCAACACTGACCAACATCGTCGGCATCACATTTTGCGGGTCCGGTCCAGCATTAGCTGCGGAGATAGCAAACTTAACGCCAACCTCCTGCAGGTTGAAGAT
>JANOVJ010000359.1:0-10797 GCA_031417295.1 bacterium
GCCACCGTGCTGGCGCAGGCCATCGTTCGCGAAGGCATGAAGTACGTGGCCGCGGGCATGAACCCGATGGACCTGAAGCGCGGCATCGACAAGGCCGTTGTGGCCCTGGTCGAACAGCTGAAGAAGCAGTCGAAGCCCACCACCACGAGCAAGGAAATCGGCCAGGTCGGCGCGATCTCGGCCAACGCCGACGACTCGATCGGCAAGATCATCGCCGACGCGATGGACAAGGTCGGCAAGGAAGGCGTGATCACCGTCGAAGACGGCAAGAGCCTGAACAGCGAGCTCGAAGTCGTCGAAGGCATGCAGTTCGACCGCGGCTACCTCTCGCCCTACTTCATCAACAACCCGGAAAAGCAGACCGCTGTTCTGGACAGCCCGTTCGTGCTGCTGTTCGACAAGAAGATCAGCAACATCCGCGAACTGCTGCCCACGTTGGAGCAGGTGGCCAAGTCGGGCCGTCCGCTGCTGATCATTGCCGAAGAAGTCGAAGGCGAAGCGCTGGCGACTTTGGTCGTGAACACGATCCGCGGCATCCTGAAGGTCGTCGCCGTCAAGGCGCCGGGCTTCGGCGACCGTCGCAAGGCGATGCTCGAAGACATCGCGGTGCTGACCGGCGGCAAGGTCATTGCCGAAGAAGTCGGCCTGACGCTGGAGAAGGTCACGCTGGCCGATCTGGGCCAGGCCAAGCGGGTTGAAGTGGGCAAAGAAAACACCACCATCATCGACGGCCACGGCGCCGGTGCCGACATCGAAGCCCGCGTCAAGCAAGTGCGCGTGCAGATCGAAGAAGCCACCAGCGACTACGACCGCGAGAAGCTGCAAGAGCGCGTGGCCAAGCTGGCCGGCGGTGTGGCCGTGATCAAGGTCGGCGCAGCCACCGAAGTCGAGATGAAGGAAAAGAAGGCCCGCGTCGAAGATGCGCTGCACGCAACCCGTGCCGCCGTTGAAGAAGGCATCGTGGCCGGTGGTGGCGTGGCGCTGTTGCGCGCCAAGCAGGCCGCAGGGGCGATCAAGGGCGACAACTCCGACCAGGACGCCGGCATCAAGATCGTGCTGCGTGCGGTCGAAGAGCCGATCCGCATCATCGTGCAGAACGCCGGTGAAGAGCCGAGCGTGGTCGTCAACGCGGTCTTGGCCGGCAAGGGCAACTACGGCTACAACGCGCAGAACGGCGAGTACGGCGACATGATCGAAATGGGCATCCTGGACCCGACCAAGGTGACCCGCACGGCGCTGCAAAACGCCGCGTCGGTCGCTTCGCTGATGCTGACGACCGAATGCATGGTCTCCGAAGCGCCGAAGGACGAGGCCGGCGCCGGTGGCATGGGCGGCGGTATGGGTGGCATGGGCGGCATGGGTGGCATGGGCGGCATGGACATGTGATGTCCGGCCGGGCCTCAGGGCCCGGTGCCAGCACTCATGGGATCAAGAAGGGCCGCAGCGATGCGGCCCTTTTTTCGTTCTGGCCGCTCACTTCGACGCCGTCACGGCGTGCTGTTGCAGGCGGCAAAGATGCGCGGGTTCGCCGCCCTGATCTGACGATCGGGCCCGCCAGGGCTTGGGAAAATCAGGCGGTAGTCGTCACTATCGAGCCCAGCCCATGCCCGTTGCCCCGCTGCTGCAGCGCTTCGTCGATGACGAGTTCGCACTGGCGCCGATGCTGATCGAGCAGGTGCGGGCGGCCGCGGCGCAGCAGTTGCAACAGGCCGGTGCGGCGCAAGGTGTGGCCGCGCCCGACGGGGCCCCGCGCCGCGAGGCCGCCCGCGCGCTGCAGGCGCAGGCCAGCCGCTTTTGCACGCGCTATGTCGATGCCCTGCGCGGCCTGGTGCGCGCCGACCTGGAAGCCCCCGAGCGCGCGCCGCCTGGCGCCGCCGAAGCGCCGGGCGAAGGCCTGGCGTTGATGGACGAGGCGCTGGTCGAATCGGACATCGAAATCTCGCGCGCGGCGATGCTGATCGACAGCACCGTCGAAGCCGAACAACGCGATCTGCAGGCCTTCACCTCGGCGCTGCGTGGCGAGGTCCATGTGGGTGCCGACTCGAATCCGCTCCGCCCGGCGCTGGTGGCGCGCGCCTTGTGGCAGGCGACCGACGTGCTCGCGTTGGCGCAGGCGCCCCGGGTCCACGCCCTGCGCGCGACCGCGGCCGCGATCGGCAGCGCCTTGAAGCTCGCCTACGCCGCCGCATGCCACCGTATCGCCGCCGAGGGCGTCGAGCCCAGCCTGTACCGCACGCGGCTGCTTGCGCCTTGCAGCACGGCCGGTGGCGATGACGGTGCGCTGCGCCGCGCCAGCTTCGACGTCACCCGGCCCGGCGCGCTGCACGGGCTGTTGGCGGCCATGCCGGTCGGCGACGTTGGCGCCGTCGCGCTGGCCGGAGCGGGCCCGGCTGAGGTCGAGCAGACCCTGGTGCGGCTCGACGCGCTGTCGCGTCGAGCCGGCCCCGCATCGCCCGCTGGCCTGCCTGCCTGCGCACCTGCTGCCAACGCACTCAGCCCGGCGCTGGCTGCGCTTGCGTCGCAGCCTCCGCAGCCTCCGCAGCCTCCGCAGCCTTCGCAAGCTTCGCAAGTCCCGCCGGGAATCGACCCGCGGCTCCTCGAGTTGCTGTCGCGCCTGTTCGACGCCATCCTCGCCGACCCGGCCTTGCCCGCGCCCGCCAAGGCCGCGATCGCCCGGCTCCAAGCCTCGGCGCTGCGCGTCGCGCTGCGCGACCCGGCCCTGCTCGATCGGCACGACCACCCGACCTGGCGCCTGATGGACCGCATTGCCAGCGCCTGCCAGCAGGCCGCCGCCGCCGGCCCGGCGCGGCTGGCGGCGCTGGCCTTGGCCTGCGCTGGCCTGGCCGACGAACTGGGGCGCCACGCCGCGCCCGACGCCACGCTGTACCGCCAGGCCGCGACCCGACTCGACGCGCTGGTGGCCGATGATCTGCGCCGCGCCCAGCAAGCCGCAAACGGCGCGATCGCAGCACTGCAGCGCAGCGACAACCGGATCCGCGTTCAGGCCCAGGTCCAGGCGCGGCTGGAAGAGCAGTTCGTGCGCTCGCCGGTAGGCGTCGCGGCGCGGCGCTTCCTGCTCGGGCCGTGGGCGCAGGGGCTGGCCGGAACCATCGTCGAGGCCGGGCCAGACAGCGAAGCCACCGCGGCGCTCACGCGCTGCATCGACGACCTGCTGTGGAGCCTGCACCCACCGGCGCACCCGGCCAGCCGGCAGCGGCTGGTCAAGCTGCTGCCCGGCTTGCTCGCACGGCTGCGCGCGAGCATGGCGCATTGCGGCCTCGGGCCAGCCGAGCAGCAGGCCGTGCTCGACGAACTGGAAGCCTCGCATTCGGCGACGCTGTGGCCCGGCGGCGGGGGCGGTGTCGCGGCGGCCGGGGCCTTGGAGACGCCGGAAGACATCGTTCGCCGGCTGCGCGAGGAGGTCTTCGACGACACCCCGCCGCGGCGCGATTTCGGCGATTCGGTGCTCGACCTGTCGACGCTCGACACCGTGCCGGCCGAGTTGCTGCCAGACGACGCCGCCGCGAGCCCCACCGACGACCGCGCTGAACGCACCCGGCGCGCCCCGGCCGCGGTGGCGGCGCTGCCACTCGGGCGTGCGGTGCGGCTGCTGCTCCAGGGCCGCTGGACTGAGGCCCAGCTGCTGTGGCGCAGCGAAGGCGGCGACCTGCTGCTGTTCGCGGGCGATACCGGCCGCACCCATGCGCTGACGCAGCGCGCCCTCGAGCGCCTGCACGCCGAGGGTCTGGCGGCCTTCGAGCCGCCGGGTTCGCTGATCCAGCGCGCCGTGGACGGCCTGCTCGCGAGCCTGGCCGAGGCCTGATGCGCACCGTCACAGGCGGATAATTCCGAGTTGCCTCTTCGCGCCCCGTCCGCACCCGATTTGCCCATGCCCCTTTCCGCCGCGCTGCAACGCTTCGTCGCCGATGAGCTGGCTCGCATGCCGGCACTGATCGAACAGGTGCGCCGGCAGACCGGCGACGCATTGCGCCAGCCCGCGCCGGGCCTGGCGCCGGCATCGGCGGCCGAGCGAATGCTGCGCTTCGACATCGCGCAGGCGCTCGACCAGCACGCGCGGCGCTTCAGCGACACCTTCATTGCCGCGCTGGCGCAGCGGCTGCAAAACGACAGCGCAGCGGCCGGTACCGAGGCCCCGCCAGCCACCGTGCGGCCGCGCGGGCTGGCCCTGATCGACGAGGCCGCGCACAGTGCGGACATCGAGATCGCGCGCGTCGCCACGCTGGTCGGCAGCGCTGCCGAATGGGAGCTGCGCGAGTTGCAGACCTTCACCTCGGCGCTGGGCGGCCTGCCCTACGTCTCGGTCACGTCCAACCCGTTCCGGCCCGAAGCCTTCGCGCACGCCCTGTGGCAAGCCGCTGACGCCCTGCCCCCGGCCCGTAGCGGCCCCCTGCTGCTGCGCACGGCCGCCAGCGTGCTGGCCGAAGCGCTGCGGCGGGCCTGGGCCGCTGCCTGCACCCGGCTCGAAGACCAAGGGGTGGAGCCGAGCCTGTACCGCACCGCGGTACCAACGCCGGTCGAGCGCGCCAGCGTGCTGGCCGACCTGCTCGACACCGTGCCGTCGAAGGTGGGCGAACGCCCCGACGACCGCGACGACACGGCCGCCGGCCGCCTGGCATCGGGCTCGGCCAGCGAGCCCAACGCCGACCTGCTGCGCAGCCTGTTCGACGCCATCGCCCGCGGCAGCCAGATGCACCCGGCCCTGCGCGCGCTGACCGCGCTGGTGCAAAGCTCCGCGATCGGCCTGGCTGCGCGCGACGCCGCGTTGTTGGACAACGCCAACCACCCGCTGTGGCAGATGCTCGACCGCTTCGCCTACCAGAGCGCCACCCATCCGAACCCGGCCGATCCGCAGTGGCTGGCCTGGGTCGGGTTTGCCACCGAGCTGGTGGCCGCATTGCACGCCACGCCAATGCATGAAGCGCAGCACTACCGCAGCAGCGTCGAACAGCTCGATGCTTACTCCGCGGCACAGTTCAACGCCCAGTTGCAGCAGGCCAGCGCCGACATTGAAGCGCTGCGCCGCGACGCGCCGGGCGACACCCCGCTGGACGTGGCCTCGCTCGACACGGTGCCGGCCGACCTGCTCGCCGGCGCCGCCCCGGCCGAGGCCGACGCCGCGGCAGCGACCTGGCTCGACCAGCAGACGCCCGGCGGCTGGTACCGCATGTTCTTGCGTGGCCGCTGGAACGTGATGCGTTTGCTGTGGCACAGCGACTCGCGGGCGCGCTGGCTGTTCGCGGGCCCCTACGCGCAGCGCAACGACGCCTTCGACCGCGCCGCGTTGGTGCGCCTGCGCGCCGAGATGCTGGTGCGCCCGTTGGTCGAACGCGCGATCGTCGTGCGCGCCGCCGAGAGCGTGCGCCGCCGCCTGGCCGACCCGCGGCCTGCCGCCTGACCGGTCCACCTGCCGGGTTACTCAGGCCCGCAACGCCGCCTCGATCTCTCGCGCCACCAGTGCCGGCTGCTCGTGCACGATCCAGTGCGTCGCGCCCGGCACGCGCACTAGGCGCATCTGCGGCACGTAGGCTTCCAGCCCGTCGAGCAAGGCCGGCGGCAAGGCCACATCGGCCTCGCCCCAGATCACCAGCGTCGGCACCTGCACGGTGACGAACTCGGGTGGGAATTGCAATGCCATCAGCGAAGCGTCGTCGGGCGTCGGCGGCCGCAGCGGCGAGGCGCGGTAGTAGTTGAGCCCGCCTTGCAGGCCAGCGCTCCAGACCGCGCGGTACTGCGCCTTGACGGCGTCGGTGAGCCAGCCGGCACCGAGCACCGGCTCGGCTTTCATCATGAACGGCCACATCCGGGCGAAATCGTTCTCGGCGAGCCGCGCTGCCGCGTCGGGGCGGCAGAGGAAGTTCATGTACGCGCTCGCCGCCTGCTGCGCTGGCGAATGCTGCAACTCGCGCAGGAAGGTGGCCGGGTGCGGCGAGTTGACGATCACCAGCCGCGCCAGCAGCGCCCGGCGCTGAACCGCGAAGTTCCAGGCCACCGCGCCGCCCCAGTCGTGTGCGATCAGCGCGTGCATCGGCACGTCGGCGGCCCGGCCGGCGGCGCGGTTGCAGTGCGCGGCCAGGGCCTCTATGTCGGCCACCAGGTGCTTGGCGCGGTAGGCCTCGACCTCGGCCGGCGCGCTCGACCGCTCGTAGCCGCGCAGGTTCGGCGCCACACAGCGGTAGCGGCCGGCGAAGTGAAGCAGCAGTTCGTCCCAGACGAACGCGGCTTCCGGAAAGCCGTGCAGGAAGATCAGCAGCGGCGCATCGGGCGCCCCGGCCGCGCGGCATGACAGCGTGATGCCGTGCGGCAGCTCGGCCTGAAACGTCTCGATCGTCATCGCCCGCTCCTGTTTGCTGGTGGAAGTGCGGGGCCCGTATCGCCGTCACGGCCCCCGAAAGCGGTCACTTGCGCGACGGATGGGCCCAGCCATGAAGGGCC
This sequence comes from bacterium, assembly GCA_031417295.1. GTDB lineage: Bacteria > Pseudomonadota > Gammaproteobacteria > Burkholderiales > Burkholderiaceae_C > CAIKUF01. The sequence continues at coordinate 6,454 of JANOVJ010000359.1, forward strand.
AGCGCGGCGTCCTCGATCCCGGTTTTCTTCAGCGCCGAAAACAACGCGACGCCGATGTCCGACTGCTCGGTGCCGAACTCGCCCAGCAGGGCCTGCATCGTCGCCAGCGCCGCAGTCGCTTCGGCGCGGGTCAACTTGTCGACCTTGGTCAGCAGCACCAGCAGCCTGACTTCACCCCGCCCGACGCGCTCGGCGATGAAGCTCATCAACTGGCGGTCGAGGTCGGTCGCGCCGAGGCGCGAATCGATCATCAGCACGATCCCGGAAAGGCTGCGCCGCAACTCCAGGTAGTCGGCCATCACCTGCTGCCAGCGCAGCTTGGCGCCGCGGGCCACCGCCGCGTAACCGTAGCCGGGCAGGTCGGCGAAGAGCGCGTCGGGCGCGTCCTTCGGGCCGACCTCGAACAGGTTGATGTGCTGGGTGCGGCCGGGGGTCTTGGAGGCGAACGCGAGCCGCTTCTGCTGCGCCAGGCGGTTGATCGCGGTCGACTTGCCGGCGTTCGAGCGGCCGACGAAGGCGATCTCGGGCAGCGCGTTGGCGGGCAGCTCCTTGAGCTGGCTGGCGGTGGTGAGAAAGCGGGCCGTGTGCGTCCAGGCCAGCGCCGCCTGGCCGGGCGAAAGGGGCGCGCGCGGTGCAGGGTTTGCGTGCGAGCCTGCGGCGGTTTTGGGGTTGTTCTTGTCAGTCATCACGGGGCGCCAAAACCGTCATTGTAAAATCGCTCGGTTTTGCACCTCGAAATGCGCCCCGACATGAAGCCATCTGCCCCCTTGTTCCCCCGCCTGTTCGCGACTGTTCTTGTGGCCGCCGCGTCGATCGCGACGCCCGCCTTCGGCAACGAGAGCGCGCCCGCCGCGAAGCCCGACTTGGCGCGCGGCCAGGAAATCGCCGTGGTCTGCTCGGCCTGCCACACCGCCGACGGCTCGCGCGGCCTGCCGGCCAACCCGATCCTGCAGGGCCAGATCCCCGAATACCTGGTCAAGCAATTGCATGAGTTCAAGTCGGGCAAGCGCGAGAACGCAATCATGAAGGGCTTTGCCTCGACCTTGAGCGATGCCGACATGGTCAACGTGGCCGCCTTCTACGCCTCCAAGCAGGCCAAGCCCGGCTTCGCCAAGAACAAGGACCTGGTGCTGCTCGGCGAGCGCATCTACCGCGGCGGCATTGCCGACCGCCAGGTGCCAGCCTGTGCCGGATGCCACACGCCCGACGGCGGCGGCATTCCGTCGCAGTACCCGCGCCTGGGCGGCCAGCACGGCGACTACAGCGAAGCCCAACTGGTAGCCTTTCGCGGCGGGGTGCGCAACAACAGCCTCCAGATGACGGGCGTGGCCGCGAAGATGAACGACCGCGAAATCAAGGCCGTGGCCGACTACATGAACGGCCTGCGCTGAGCGGCCCCGGCGCGCGTTTCACCGCCCAGGGCCGGTCTTGCACCGGCCCGAGTTTTTTGAGCCATCGGACGGTGCAGACGGTGTGAAACGATCCGCCGCGGCCGGACTCTCACCGCGCTCCCGACGCGCGGTTGTAAGAGGCCGGCGTTGGCGCCGACCCAGTGCTCAACCTCACCGAACATTCCCGCCATGCACTTTCATCCCGACCGCGGCTTCACCCATCGCAACGCCTCAGAGATCACGCCACAAGCGGCTTACGCCAAACGGCGTGACCTGCTCAAGCTGATCGGCACGGGCATGGCCGGCACCGCGCTGGCCGGTTGGGCCCAGCGCGACGCGCTGGCCCAGGCGGCGTCGGCAGGCAAGCTGGCGCCACTGGCAGCGGTGAAGAGCGCCGTGCCGGGCGCCCTCGTGACCGACAAGCCGAACAGCCTGGCCGACATCACGAACTACAACAACTTCTACGAGTTCGGCACCGGCAAGGCCGACCCGGCGCAGAACGCCGGCACGCTCAAAACGCGGCCGTGGACGGTGGCGATCGAAGGCGAAGTCAAGAAGCCCAAGGTCTACGACATCGAGGAGCTGCTCAAGCTCAGCCCCCAGGAGGAGCGCATCTACCGCCTGCGCTGCGTCGAGGGCTGGTCGATGGTGGTGCCGTGGATCGGCTACTCGCTGTCGGAGCTGATCAAGCGCGTCGAGCCAACCGCCAACGCGAAGTATGTGCAGTTCGTGACCCTGGCCGACCCGAAGCAGATGCCCGGCATCAACTCGCGGGTGCTCGAGTGGCCTTATGTCGAAGGCCTGCGCATGGACGAGGCAATGCACCCGCTGGCGTTGCTCAGCTTCGGCCTTTACGGCGAGGTGCTGCCGAACCAGAGCGGCGCGCCGGTGCGGATGGTGCTGCCGTGGAAGTACGGCTTCAAGAGCGGCAAGGCTATCGTCAAGATCCGCTTCGTCGAGAAGCAGCCGGCCACCAGCTGGGAGAAGGCCGCTTCCAGCGAGTACGGTTTCTACTCGAACGTGAACCCGGGCGTCGACCATCCGCGCTGGAGCCAGGCCACCGAGCGCCGCATCGGCGAAGACGGCCTGTTCGCGAAGAAGCGCCCGACGCTGATGTTCAACGGCTACGAGGCCCAGGTCGGGCAGTTGTACGCCGGCATGGACCTGAAAAAGTTTTTCTGATCGCGCGATGAACGCCACCACCCCCGCGCTGGGCCGCAGCGCCGTGCCCTCACGCACGATGGCGATCAAGCAATTGTTGCTCCGGCCCGCTGCCAAGGCGCTGTTGTTCACTGTCTGCCTGCTGCCCTTCGCCTGGCTGTTCTACGGCGCCTGGGCGAACCAGCTCGGGCCCAACCCGGCCGAAGCACTGATCCGCAGCACCGGCGACTGGGTGCTGCGCTTCTTGTGCATCACCCTCGCCGTCACGCCGCTGCGGCAGTGGACGGCCACGCCCGCGCTGGCACGCTTTCGGCGGATGCTGGGCCTGTTCGCGTTCTTCTACCTGGTGCTGCATTTCCTGTCCTACGCCTGGCTCGACATGGGCTTGGACATCCAGGCGATCACGAAAGACATTCCGAAGCGTCCGTTCGCGCTGGTCGGCTTCCTCGCCTTCTTGTTGATGCTGCCGCTGGCCGCGACCTCGTTCAACCGTGCGATCAAGGCGCTGGGCGCGGCGCGCTGGAAGGCGCTGCACAAGCTGGTCTACGTGATCGTGCTGCTCGGCCTGCTGCACTTCTTCTGGATGCGCGCGGCGAAGAACAACTTTGCCGAGGTGGCGGTGTACGCGGCGGTGATTGCGCTGCTGCTGGGCTGGCGCATCTGGCAAGCAGTCAAGGCTCGCAGCGCCACCCGTTGAAGCGCCCCGCCGCGCGCTGACCTTGCTGCGGGCGTGCGGGCTAGGCCGCGCTGTTGACGGCCGGGTCGAGTGCGGCCCAGGTGTCGCGGCCAACGATGCCGTCAACCGGCTTCAGCCCCCGTCGCTTCTGGAATGCCGCGACGGCAACTTCGGTTCCGGCACCGAAGTCGTTGTCGATCGCCACCATGAAGCCGCGCTTGTGCAGCAGCCGCTGAAGCGCGCCGACCGCATCGCCCTTCGAGCCCCGGTGCAGTACCGGGCGGTCATGGGCAGGTGGCGCCTCGCCGGTGAGCACAAAGCCTTCGATCCGGGCAACCGCCGTCTTCGCCTTCGCGGTGAGCACCCGCCGATCGGCGAGGCCATTGGCGCCGCCGTTGATGCGGCGCGTCAGCTCCACGATGTCATCGGCATCGCAGAAAGCGTGGAGCTTCTTCTTCTTCCAGAACTCGCAGGCCACCGCGAGCGACAGCACCGGCTCGGCCGCGAGCTCCGGATTGCCTTCGAGATCGACGCCGAGCCGGGTGCCGAAGGTTCTGTAATTCGCGCGGCCGGTGAGTTGCAACAGGCCGCGGCCCTTGTAGCGAACGCCGTCGCCCGGCCGGTTGTTGCCGAGGTCGTCGCGGCCCTCGTAGTTCTCGCCGCTGGCGAACTCTTCGGTGGTGCGAAACCCCGCGGATTCGTGGCAGGTCTGCCCCAGGAAGTGGGCGATGCGCAAGCGCGTGTCGATCGCATAGGTGTCCAGAGTGGCGGCCAGCACCTCGCCGACCGCGGTGATGATGGCGTTCTGGCGCTCACCCTGGGCGCCGCTGAAGTGCGGAGCGAGTTCGCGCAGGGTCTGTGCATCGACGGGGATCATCAGTGGGCTCCCGGAAGAGAGGCTGCCGCAGCGCGGCGGCCGGGACCCGAAGTTTCTTGAGACCGGTCGCGTCGGTCCATCCCTAATACGGCGGCGCAGACGTTTCACGCGTCGAAACCCGTGGGCTGGCGGACCCGGTGCTCCGGCTGACGCTCAGCGGAGCAGATCGAACCCGTCTTCCGCTGCCTCGAAGGCCGGGCTCGCGAACGGTGGCGGGCGGGCCAGCAGCGGCCGGTGAC
>JANOVJ010000360.1:0-5386 GCA_031417295.1 bacterium
CAACTTTTTGACTCATGTTCTCGCTCCTCGTGATGAAAGTGATGGCCTGCGCTGCAGCATGAAGCATGCGCTAGGCCGCTGACGCCTGCCTGATCAACGCTCGACGCAGAGCGCCACGCCCATGCCGCCACCGATGCACAACGAGGCGATGCCTTTTTTCGCGTCGCGCTTGATCATTTCGTGGATCAGGGTCACGAGGATGCGGCAGCCCGAGGCGCCGATGGGGTGGCCGATGGCAATGGCGCCGCCGTTGACGTTGACCTTGCTCATGTCCCAGCCCATTTCCTGGTGCACCGCACAAGCCTGGGCGGCGAAGGCTTCGTTGATCTCCAGCAGGTCAAGATCAGCGGGTTTCCAGCCGGCACGCTCAAGCGCCTTGCGGGCAGCCGGCACGGGGCCCATGCCCATGTAGGCGGGGTCGAGGCCGGCGCTGGCGTAGCTGGCGATGCGGGCCAGGGGCTTCAAGCCGAGCGAGGCGGCTTTCTTGGCGCTCATGACGACGACGCCGGCGGCACCGTCGTTGAGGCCGCTGGCGTTACCCGCCGTCACGCTGCCGGCCTTGTCGAACGCAGGGCGCAGGCCGGCCAGGCCTTCGGCGCTGGTCTTCCGGTTGATGAATTCGTCAGCCGCGAAAACGACCGGGTCGCCCTTTTTCTGCGGAATGGTGACGCCGACGATTTCGTCCTTGAAGCGGCCCCCTTCCTGTGCGGCGGCGGCCTTTTGCTGCGAGCCCAAGGCCAGCGCGTCCTGCTGCTCGCGGGTGACGCCGTACTTCTTGGCCACGTTCTCGGCGGTGATGCCCATGTGGTACTGGTTGTAGACGTCCCACAGGCCGTCGGTGATCATGCTGTCGATCATCTTCCAGTCGCCCATGCGCTGGCCGTCGCGGGAACCCAGCAGCACGTGGGGCGAGAGGCTCATGCTTTCCTGGCCACCGGCAATGACGATCTCGCTGTCGCCGTCGCGGATGGCCTGGGCCGCCAACATCACCGCCTTCAAGCCCGAGCCGCAGACCTTGTTGATCGTCATCGCCGGCACCGCGTGCGGCAAGCCGGACTTGATGACCGATTGGCGCGCCGGGTTCTGGCCCGTGCCGGCCTGCAGCACCTGGCCGAGGATGACTTCCCCGATCTGCTCGCCGCTCAAACCGGAGCGGGCGAGCAACTCGCGGATCACGGTCGCGCCCAGTTCGGTCGCAGGGACCTTGGCCAGCGCGCCACCAAACTTGCCAACGGCCGTGCGGGCTGCGGCGACGAGGACGATTTCTTCCATGGTTCAGTTCTCCTTCGATGAGTGGACGGAAAAAGGGGTCGCAGGCTACGGCGCCTTGGCCTTCACATAGCGCCCCGGCGCGGGTTCGATCGCAGGATACTGGCGGTTGCCGGGCGCCTTCGGTGCGGCCAGCATGGCCCCCGCGTGCCCTTCGAGCCAGGCGCTCCAGGGCGTCCACCAACTGCCGGGTTCGTTGCGGGCATTGTCGAGCCAAGTGGTGGCGTCGGCTTGCACAGGGCCCACCCAGTGGCTGCGTTTCTTCGCCGCCGGCGGATTGATGACGCCGGCAATATGGCCACTGGCGCCAAGCACGAACCTGATGTCGCCGCTGAGCAATCGGCTGCTGAGATAGGCCGTCTGCCAGGGCACGATGTGGTCTTCGCGCGAGGCGTACAGGAACGTTGGCAAGTCGATCTTGCCCAGATCCACCGGCACGCCGCACTGCACTGTGCCCCCGGGCACGCGGAGCTGGTTTTCGAGGTAGGTCTTGCGCAGGTACCAGCAGTACATGGGCCCGGGCAGGTTGGTGTCGTCGCCGTTCCAGTACAGCAGGTCGAAAGCGGGCGGCGCCTTGCCCTTGAGGTAGCCGGCCACCACATACGGCCAGATCAGGTCGTTGGCGCGCAGCGCGGCGAACAGCTGGGCCAGCTCGCTGCCCTTGAGCACGCCGCCCTGGCCGATCTGCGCTTCGCGCAAGGCGGCCGACTGTTCGCTCACCAGCAACCCGAGCTCGCCGGTGTCGGTGAAATCGAGCATCGTGGTCAGCAGCGTCATGCTTGCGCACTTGTGCTGTCCCTCGGCAGCCATCACGGCCAAGGCACTGGCCAGCAAGGTGCCACCGAGGCAAAAGCCGAGCGCGTTGACACGGTCGGCCCGGCTGATGGCTCGCGCCACGTCGATCGCCGGCATCACACCCTGTTGAAGGTAGTCGTCCCAGCCGAACTGGCCCTGCGCCGGCCCGATGTTGCGCCAGGACACGAGAAACACCGTGTGCCCCTGAGCCACCGCATAGCCGACGAGCGAGTTCTCGGGTTGAAGATCGAGGATGTAGAACTTGTTGATGCACGGCGGCACGATCAGCAGTGGCCGCTGGTGCACCTTGGCCGTGCTCGGCGCGTACTGGATGAGCTGGATCAGTTCGTTTTCGAACACTACGCTGCCCGGGCTGGTGGCGACGTTTCGGCCGACTTCGAACGCCGTGTCGTCAGTCATCGAAACGCGGCCTCGCGCGAAGTCCTGCATGAACAGACGCATGCCCTCAACCAGGCTCGCGCCGCCTGTCTCGAGCGCCGTCTGCATCGCCTCGGGGTTGGTGGCCAGGGCGTTGGCCGGGCTCAGCGCATCGACCACCTGGCGCAGCACGAAGCCCCATTGGGCCTTGCTGCGATCGTCCAGTGGCGCGGCGGCAAGGGCCTTCTGCATCAACTCGGACTGGCCCAGGTAGGCCCGCGAGAGGCCGTCGTAGCGAGGGTCGTTGCGCCAAGCGTCTGCGGCGAAGCGCCGGTCGGGCGGGGCCGCAGCACCCGGCGCGAGCGCACCGAAGGGCATCGCGCCGGACCACATCGAGCTCATCTGCTGCAAGGCTTGTTGCTGCCATTGCGCGAACGCGCCCGCCGCCTGCAGCCATGGCATGGCAGCCACTGGCGACGCGGCTTCCGCGTCAGCCGGCGGGGCGGCCAGGCCCCACATCGTCTGTTGCGCCGTCATCAGATCGGTGAGCCATTGGGTCGGATCGGGCATCTTGGCGGTCATGGTGCGGCCTTTCGACGTGAAGTGTGAGGTGACTGCGGCGTGGCCTCAATGCAGCTTCACGTGCGGCTCGTTGCGCCGCACGATCAGTCGCGCCAGGGTGTCCATCGCCACCTTGGTGAACCCGTGCAAAGCGTATTCGTGCATCTTGTAGAGCGAAAGGTACATCATGCGCGCGAACAAGCCCTCGATCATCAGGCTGCCGCCGATCAGCCCGCCCATCATGTTGCCCACGGTGCTGTACTCACCCAGCGAAACCAGCGAGCCGAAGTCGCGGTAGCGGTAGTCGGCGAGCGGCTTGCCGGCCAGGCGGCGGCGGATCTGCCTGGCCAGGTGCGAGGCCTGCTGGTGGGCTGCCTGCGCGCGCGGCGGCACGAGGCCGCCTTGGCCCTGGTTGGCCTCGGGCCAGGCACAAGCCGCGCAGTCGCCGAAGGCGAAGATGCTGTCGTCGCGCGTGGTCTGCAGCGTCGGCCGGACCACCAGTTGATTGATGCGGTTGGTCTCCAGCCCGGCGATGTCTTGCAGGAAATCCGGTGCCTTGACTCCGGCGGCCCACACGATCAGCTCGGCCGGCAGCACGCGGCCGTCGGCCAGCCGCACCCCTCCGGCGTGCACTTCAGCCACCTTGGCATGGGTGTGAACCTCGACGCCGAGCTTGCGCAGCAGCGCTTCCGTCGCCTCCGACAAACGCTCCGGCAAGGCCGGCAGCACCCGCGGCGCGGCCTCGATCACCATCACCCGGATGTCCTTGTTCGGGTCGACGCGGTCAAGCCCGTAGGCCACCACCTCGCGCGTGGTGCGGTGCAGTTCGGCCGCCAGTTCGACCCCGGTCGCGCCGGCGCCGATGATGGCCACGTGGAGTTGCTCCGGTCGCAGTTCGGCCGCCTGCGCGTGAGCACGGATGCAGGCGTTGACCATTCGCGCGTGGAAGCGCAGCGCGTCGGCGGCCGACTCCAGCCGCATCGCGTGCTCGCGCACCCCGGGCGTGCCGAAGTCGTTGCTCTGGCTGCCGACCGCGATGACCAGCGTGTCGTAGCCGTACGCACGGCCGGCGATCACCAACTGGCGTTCGTCGTCGAGGTACGGTGCCACCTGAACCTCGCGCCGCTCGCGGTCGAGGCCGACCATCTCGCCAACGCGGTAGCGAAAGTGGTGCCAGTGCGACTGCGCGAGGTAGCCCACCTCGTGCGCGCTCATGTCCATGCTGCCGGCGGCAATCTCGTGCAGCTTCGGTTTCCAGACGTGGGTCCGCGTCTTCTCGATCAGCGTGATGTCGGCGTGCCCCCGCCGGCCGAGCGTGTCGCCGAGCCGCGTGGCGAGCTCCAGGCCGCCCGCGCCGCCACCGACGATGACGATGCGGTGCAGTGGAGACGGCCTCGCCAGTGCTGCGGTCATGGTGGGCAAGGTCAAGCGAGCATCCGGAGCAAACGATCGACGGGTGGCGAGACCGGCCGGACGGTCACGCCAGAAAGACAAAAGGGCCAGCAGGAGCTGAACTGCTGACCCTCGTCTTCAATGTTGGTCGGGGCGGCGGGATTCGAACTCGCGACCCCTTGCACCCCATGCAAGTGCGCTACCAGGCTGCGCTACGCCCCGACTCTAGCCTTGATTATACGGGCAGCAATCGTCGCTCATGACGCTTATGACAAGAGCAGCAGCCTGCGAATCAACTGCAGCTCCTGGCGAATCGCGTCGATCGAGACCTCGCCCGCTGCGAGTGCGGCCAGTCCGGCAGGGCCCTGCGTCGCAGGGTCGTGGCCATTGCCGTGGGCCGCAACGTGGCCGGTTGCAATTTCGTCGGGGCCGGCATCGTTGTGGGCGGTGGTAGCGGCGGCGACGTCCATGCCGGAGTCCAGCCGCGCCATCTCGGCAGCACTGCGCTCCGCGTCGTCGTGTCTGCGCCCACCGGCCGACTCCGCCATCCGGTTGCGTGCGCCGCTGATGGTGAAACCTTGCTCGTACAAAAGCTCGCGAATCCGCCGGATCAGCAGCACCTCGTGGTGCTGGTAGTAGCGCCGGTTGCCGCGCCGCTTCATCGGCTTCAACTGGGTGAATTCCTGTTCCCAGTAGCGCAGCACATACGGCTTCACGCCGCAAAGCTCGCTCACCTCACCGATCGTGAAGTAGCGTTTCGCTGGAATGGCCGGTAGCGCTTTCTCCATATGAATCAACTAGATCGGCACCAAAAGCTAAGACTTTACTCGAACTCGCCCTCGCTCGGTATGTCGCCCTGCACCACGCCCTTGAGCTTGTGGCTTGCGTGAAATGTGACCACGTTGCGAGCCTTGATCGGAATCGACTCGCCGGTGCGCGGGTTGCGCCCCGGCCGCGGCGCCTTGCGCCGGATGTTGAAGTTGCCGAAGCC
>JANOVJ010000361.1:0-3439 GCA_031417295.1 bacterium
TGCCCGTGCTCGAAAGAAATCTCCGACTACGGTGCCCACAACCAGCGTTCGCACGTGACGATCCGGGTCGAGCTGCTGGCCGATATTGCGTGGACGGAACTGGTGCGCTTCGCCGAAGACAGCGCGTCGAGCGAACTCTGGCCGATGTTGAAGCGAGCCGATGAGAAGTGGGTCACCGAGCACGCCTACGAGAACCCGAAATTCGTCGAAGACCTGGTGCGCGACGTGGCGCTGCGTCTCGAAGCCGATGCGCGCATTGGCCGCTACAGCGTCGACGTCGAGAACTTCGAGTCGATTCACAATCACTCGGCCTTCGCGCGCATCGAGCGCGGGTAGGCAACGGTCGCGCGCATCGAGCGCGCGCAGCTGACTTTGGCGCGCATCGCGCGCGCCAAGTGATTTCCCTAGGTCGCCGCCCGCGGCGGCGAATTCGGCCTCGGGAGTCCGTACAGTGCGGGCTGCTTCCGCAATCGAGGTGTCTGCAATGCTCAAGGTCTCTCATGGCATCGACTGGTTGAACGACCACGTCGGCCATCTCGTGCGCTGGCTGGTGCTGGCGGCGGTGCTCATCAGCGCCGGTAACGCCATCATCCGCAAGGCGTTCAACATCAGCTCGAACGCCTTTCTCGAAATCCAGTGGTACCTGTTTTCGGCGGTGTTCCTGCTCGGCGCCGGCTATGCATTCCTGCGCAACGTGCATGTGCGGATCGACTTCATCTCCTCCAAGCTTTCCAAACGCACCAACGCCTGGATCGATGCGGCCGGGATTGTCGTCTTCCTGATTCCCTTGTGCGTGATCCTGATCTCGCTCAGTTGGCCGCTGTTCGCCAAGGCGTTCACCTCCGGCGAGATGTCGCAGAACGCTGGGGGCCTGATCCGCTGGCCGGTCTATGGGCTGGTGCCGCTCGGATTCGGGCTGCTGCTGTTGCAGGCGGTCTCGGAGTTGATCAAGCGCATCGCCTTCCTGCGCGGGCTGATCCCGGAGCCGATGACCATCGAGCCCGGCAAGTCGGACGAAGAGTTGCTTCTCGAGGAACTTGCCGCCGAGGCCGAGCGCAAGCTGGCGGGGGTCAAGTAAATGGAAGCTTCCTTCCTGGCCCAGAATTTTGTCCCGCTGATGTTCGCGGGCTTGTTCGTGTTCCTGCTCTCGGGCATCCCGGTGGCCTTTGGCCTCGCCGCAACCGGGCTGTTGTTCGGCTTCATCGGCATGGAGGCCGACATGTTCGGCGGCAACCTGTTCCAGGCGCTGCCGCTGCGGGTGTTCGGCATCATGCAGAACGACACCCTGCTCGCGATCCCGTTCTTCACCTTCATGGGCATCATTCTCGAGCGCTCCGGCATGGCCGAGGACCTGCTCGAAACCGTCGGCCAGGTGTTCGGGCCGGTGCGCGGCGGCCTGGCGATCGCGGTGATCCTGGTCGGTGCGCTGCTCGCTGCAACAACCGGCGTGGTCGCCGCGGCGGTGATCTCGATGGGCCTGATCTCGCTGCCCATCATGCTGCGCTACGGCTACAACCGCACCATCGCCACCGGCACCATCACCGCCTCGGGCACGCTCGCACAGGCGATACCACCATCGCTGGTGCTGATCGTGCTGGCCGACCAGTTGGGCCGCTCGGTGGGCGACATGTACGCCGGCGCGCTGATTCCGGGGCTGCTGCTGGTCGGGCTGTACCTGCTGTTCATCGTCGGCGTGTCGATCGTCAAGCCCGCGTGGGTGCCGGCCTTGCCGGTGGAGGCGCGCATCTACCGCGAGGCCAATGGCGCCAGCGGGCACGTCTCGCTGCTCGCGCTGCTCGGCGTGTGCGCGGTGGCCGGCTTCGCTTGGTCGCAGGTGCACCAGGGCATCATCAACCCGCTGGTCGGGCGCATCACGCCGGCCCCTGCCGACGAGACCTTGATCCTGTCGATGACCGTGGCCTCGCTGCTCGCACTGGTGCTGGCGCTCGTCAACCGGACGTTGAAGATCGGCTTGCTGTCGCGCCTGACCGAGCAGGTCACCTTCGTGCTGATCCCGCCGCTGGTGCTGATCTTCCTCGTTCTCGGCACCATCTTCCTCGGCATCGCCACGCCCACCGAAGGCGGCGCGATGGGAGCGCTGGGTGCGCTCATCATGGCCGGCGCGCGCGGCAAGCTCAATGGCAAGCAGCTTGTGCAGGCGCTAGACGCCACGACCCGCCTGGCCTGCTTCGTGCTGTTCATCCTGATCGGCTCGACGGTGTTCAGCTTCACCTTCAACGCCGCCGACGGCCACATCTGGGTCGAGCACCTGTTCGCCGCCATGCCGGGCGGCGCGCTCGGCTTCCTGATCGTCGTCAACATCCTCGTCTTCGTGCTCGGCTGCTTCATCGACTTCTTCGAGATCGCCTTCATCGTGATCCCGATCCTGGCGCCGGTGGCCGAGAAGATGCTGCCCGAGCTGTTGCCGCCGGGCACCGCGCCCGAGATGGTGCTGATCTGGTTCGGCGTGGTCATCGCGATGAACCTGCAGACCTCGTTCCTGACGCCGCCGTTCGGCTTTGCGCTGTTCTACCTGCGCAGCGTGGCCGCGAAGGCCGACTACAAGGACCGCGTGACCGGGGAGCTGATTCCCGCCGTCTCGACGGCGCAGATCTACAAGGGCTCGATCGCCTTCATCGTGCTGCAGTTGATCATGGTCGGCGCGGTCATTGCGTTTCCCAGCCTGGTGACGGGCGGCATCGCGGAGGTCGAGCATATCGACCCCGACAAGGTGTTCCAGCAATTGCAGGGCATGGGCAACGACCAGGCCCCTGCGGTGGACCCGGCTGCGGCGTTGCAACCGAACGCCAGCCCGGCGGGCGGCGCCGCGAGCGCGGCCGAGCAAGAGGATCCGATGAAGGCCCTGCAGCGCTCGATGGATCAAGACGCCACGAAGAAGTAGCTGGCCCGTGCCGGGGCCCGCGCGGGCCTCGGGGTTCTGGCGGCTCAGCCTTGCGTGGCGGCGAGGAACAGCTTGCCGCTGCGCGTGCCAGAGCGGCAGAACGCGAGCACGGGCTTGGGCAGGGTCACCAGCAGTTCGGCGAACTGCGCGACCTCCTCGGGGCTCTGGTAGCCCGGTGCGACCGGCAGCCAGGCATAGGCCAGGCCGGCCGCCGCCGCCGCGGCAGCCATGGCCGCACTCGTGGGCTGCGCCGGGCCGCCCTCGAAGTCGGGCCGGTTGTTGATGACGCTCTTGAAACCCTGCTGTGCGGCCCAGGCCATGGCGTCGACATCGAGCTGCGGCGCGACGCAAAGGTCGGCGCTGAGTTGCTGGAGGGCGGGGACGGTCATGGCAACGAACTCCTGCGGGCTGTCGGTCAATCGGCGAGCGCGGCCTTGACCGCCGCCGACACCGCGCCCATGTCGGCCTTGCCGGCCAGGCGGGCCTTGGCCGCGCCCATCAGCCGGCCCATGTCGGCCGCGACTACCGGGCGCCCCA
>JANOVJ010000362.1:0-2332 GCA_031417295.1 bacterium
GGGGGTCCCCCCGCCCTGTGTTCTCCAATCTTCACCCCGCCACTTTTTTTCGCCCGGTGGCCCCCCCCCCCCCCCGGTTTTTTGGCCCCCCCCCCCCCCGCCGTAACACCCCGGGGGGGGGGCCCCCCCCCCCCCCCCGCCCCAGTGTGAGCCCCCAGCGGGTATCGCCTGCCGCGCGGCCCCGAAGCCAGGCAGATGCGAACGCCGCCAATACAGAGACTCGTCATCTCGAAACCCAAGCCCCCATCACCCAAGCGCCGCCCTCTGCGCCGCAATCAGTTCACGGATGCCCTTGTCGGCCAACATCATCAGCGTGTTCATCTCGTCGCGCGAGAATGCCGCGCCCTCGGCCGTACCCTGCAACTCAACGAAGCCGCCGCCCCCCGTCATCACCACGTTCATGTCGGTGTCGCAGGCGGAGTCTTCGACGTACTCGAGGTCGAGCAACGGCGTGCCCTGCACCAGCCCCACCGACACCGCGGCAACGAACTCGCGGATCGGCGACGCGGCGCCCTTCAGCAGGCCGCGCGCTTGCAGCCAGCTCACCGCGTCGTGCGCAGCCACGAAGGCGCCGGTGATCGCCGCAGTGCGGGTGCCGCCGTCGGCCTGGATCACGTCGCAGTCGAGCGAGATCGTGCGTTCGCCCAAGGCCTTCAGGTCGAACACGCAGCGCAGCGAGCGGCCGATCAGGCGCTGGATTTCCTGCGTCCGCCCGCTTTGCTTGCCGCGCGCGGCCTCGCGGTCGCTGCGGGTGTGGGTGGCGCGCGGCAGCATGCCGTACTCGGCCGTGACCCAGCCCTCGCCGCTGCCGCGCTTGTGCGGTGGCACCTTTTCCTCGACCGAGGCAGTGCACAGCACCTGGGTGTCGCCAAACGCGACCAGCACCGAGCCTTCGGCGTGCCTCGTGTAGTGGCGTGTGATCGCGATCGGGCGCAGGGCGTTTGCGGCACGGCCTTGCGTGCGCTGGAATGTCGTCATCGGGGAAACCTCAGGATCTCTTGTGGGACGAGCGCCGGATGGCGTCGTTGATTTCGCGGATCGAGCGCTCGATCTCGGCCTCGTCGAGCTCGTCGCTCGCGTCCTGGCCGAGCACACTGGCCTGGATGGTCGAGGCGAACCCTTCATCGCCAAGCGCCTGGGTCGAGATGCCGCTCGCGCTGTCGCTGTTCTCGGCCGACTCCCACTCCATCGCCAGCACGCTGACGTTGTCGCATCGCGCGCCGCCGTTGCGCAGCGCCATTTCGACGAGCTCGGGCACGGCGTCGGAAATCGGCTGGCGCGCGAGTTGGGCCGTCACTTCCGCGTCGCTGACGTTGCCCCACAAGCCGTCGGAGCAGAGCAGGAGGCGGTCGCCACTTTGCAGCAGCAGCGGCCCCACGGTGTCGATCACCGGTTTGCCCGGGCTGCCGAGGCAGGTGAAGAGCACGTTCAGGTTGTAGCGCTCGCCGATGGGCACCACCTGGCTCAGCGTTTCCTGCAGCTCGAAGTAAGAATGGTCGCGCGTGCGAGCGATGAGCTTGCCGCCGCGAACCACGTACAGCCGCGAATCGCCGCAGTGCGCCCAGTAAGCCGCATTGCCCTGCAGCAGGCAGGCGACCATGGTCGTGCGCGGCGTGTCGAGCAGCGACTTCTGGGTAGCGTAGCGCAGCAACTGGTGATGACCGGCGACGATCGCCTCGTTGAGGAAGCGCGTCGGGTCTTTCAGCGTTGGCTTGGCGTCGCGCTGGAACATCGCTGCGAGCGTTTGCAGCGCAAGCTGCGAGGCCACCTCACCCTCGGGGTGCCCGCCCATGCCGTCGGCCAGCGCAAACAGGCCGGCATCGCGGGTATAGCAGTACCCCATGCGATCTTCGTTCTTCTGGCGGCCGCCCTTGCGGCTGACCTGGTAGACGGTGAAGCGCATAGCGTCAGCGCGCCCCGGCCCAGCGCCGGGCCGCCCCAAGCGTCGGGCCGGGCCTCCCCACGGGGGAGTGCTCGCGCAGCGAGCGAGGGGCCGTCATGTCTTCACGCCTTGGCGCCGCCGGTCAGGTTCTCCAACTGCAACTTGAGTCGCTCGCTGAAGCTGAGCTTGGTGTACTGGCGTTCGGTCTCGCGGCCGAGTTCCTTCTGCAGCGCGAACACGCTTTGCGGGCGCGACAGCGGGTCGAGCGACATGCACCACTCGGTGACTTCGATCAGGTTGTCGGAGTACACATTGCGCAAGCGGGAAAGCGAGAGCGCGAGCCGGTCTTTCTCGATCCGCTGCGGCGCATCGTTCGGCGGGTAGCCCTGCATGCAGGCGTAGATGCAGGCGCCGATGGCGTAGATGTCGGTCCACGGCCCGAGCGTGCCG
>JANOVJ010000363.1:0-2924 GCA_031417295.1 bacterium
CTGCGTTCCTCCCTCCCCCTCTCCCACTTGTGGGAGAGGGCTGGGGTGAGGGTTCTCGCCCAGCGCCCCACCCTCACCCCAACCCTCTCCCGCGCAGGCGGGAGAGGGAGCCATGCTGAAGCGGCGCAATGCAAGTGCGCATCAGACCCGCCGTGTCATCCCCGCCCAGTAAGGATCGCGCAACTTGCGCTTGAAGATCTTGCCGCTGTCCTCGCGCGGCAGTTCGGCGTGGAAGGTGACGAGCCGCGGCACCTTGTAGCCGGCGATGCGTTCGCGCAGGAAGGCCTGCACGTCCTGTGCCGTCAACGCCGCGCCGGGTGCGGCCTGCACCGCGGCGGCCAGGCCTTCGCCGAACTCGGCGTCGGGCACGCCGAACAGCGCGCAGTCGGCGACGCCGGGCAGCCCCATCAGCACCGCCTCAATCTCGGCCGGGTAGATGTTCACGCCGCCCGAGATCACCATGTCGGACTGTCGATCGACGATGAACAGGTAGCCGTCGGCATCGATGTAGCCCATGTCGCCCAGCGTCCACAGGCCATCGGCCTCCAGCGTGCGCCGCGCCGCGTCGTTGTGGCTGTAGGTGAAGTCGGGTGTTGCGCTGCTGCGCGCGTAGAGCACGCCGATGTGGCCGGCCAGCTGCTCAGTACCGTCGTCGGCCAGCACCTTCAGCGCTGTGCCCGGCAGCGCGCGCCCGGCCGAGCCGGGTTTCTTCAGCGCCTCGTCGCTGTCGATGTGGGTGATGTAGCCGAGTTCGCTTGCCGCATACGCCTCGTGAACCACCGGGCCCCACCATTCGATCATCTGCCGCTTCACCTCGGGCGGGCAGGGCGAGCCGGTGGAGGCGACGAACGTCATCGAGCTGATGTCGCAGCGACGACGCACGTCGGCCGGCAGCGCGAGCAAGCGCACGAACATCGTCGCCACCAGGTAGGCATGCGTCAGGTGCTCGCGGCTGATGAGTTTCAGCGTGAGCTCCGCATCGAAGCGCGGTTCGATCCACAGCTCGGCGTCGCAGAGCGAGGCGAGGACGACGTACGACAACGGCGCCGCGTGGTACAGCGGCGCACTCACCAACGCGCGCATGCCGGGCTCGACGCCGAGCACGACGCGGCTCATCGCCAGCGTCGCCTGGATCTGCTCCGGCGTGGCCGCTTCGCGGGCGATGCCCTTGGGCAGCCCGGTCGTTCCCGAGGTGTAGAGCATGGCGCTGCCGGGCGGCTTTTGCGCAACCGGCGGGTGCGCCATGGCGTCGCGAAAGTGCGGCCATTCGTCGAAGCCCTGCGCCGCCGGCCACGGCCCGTCGCCGAGGCGAAACGCCGCCCGCGTGGCCGCTTCCGGCGCGACGACGAACACCTTCACACCGGGCGGAATGCCGCCCGCGATCGCTTCCAGCAGGTCGGCATGAATCACCAGCACCTTCGCCTCGCTGTCAGCCAAAATGTGCCGCACCTCATGCGCCTTGAAGTGCCAGTTGACCATGCACCAGCGTGCGCCGAGCCAGCGCCCGGCGAGCATCAGTTCGAGCGTGACCGGCTCGTTGCGCAGCATCAGCGCGAACACGTCGCGCTCGCCGATGCCGCAGGCGTGCAGCGCGGCGGCGGCGCGGCCGTAGCGCGCGAAGAAAACGCCGGCGGGCGTGGTCTCGCCGCCGAAGTGAACAGTCGGCTTCACCGCAGGCCCGCCAGCGCCGGCCGCGGGATAGTGCACGCGCTCTCATAAGCCCGCGCCGCGCGCAGCACCAGCGCATCGCCGAACATCGGGCCGACGATCTGCAACCCGATCGGCAGGCCCTCAGAAGTCAGCCCGCAGGGGATGGTGCAAGCCGGTTGCTGGGTCAGGTTGAAGGGGTAGGAGAACGGCGTCCAGCCGAGCATCGCCGCCGGGTCCATCGCGCTGTGGCCGGCGGGGCGCGCGTCGAACGCCGGCACGGCGACGGTGGGCGTGACGAGCAGGTCGTAGCGCTGCATGAACTGGCGCATCTGCGAGCCGAGCGCGCCGCGGCGCAGGTGCAGGCGCTGGATGTCGAGGGCACTGAAGTGCTGGCCGATTTCCGCCTCGGCGCGGAAGTCGGGGTCGGTCAGCGCTTGTTGCTCGGGTGTGAGCGTGTTCCACACGGTCCAGGCGCCGATGAACCAGAGGCCGGTCGTGATCTCCAGCGGGTCTTCGATGCCCGGGTCGATGGGCTCGACATGGGCGCCTAGTGCCGCGAGCTGGTGCACGGCGGCGTCCACCGCGGCGGCGATCTCGGGGTGCACGTTCTTCGCGTAGCCCAGCGTCGGCGAGTACGCGATCTTCAAGCCGCGCACGCCGTCATCGAGGCCCACGGTGTAGTCAGTCGCGTCTGGCGGCAGGGCAGTCCAATCGCGCGCATCGGGGCGCTTGATCACGTTCATCATCAGTGCTGCGTCGCGCACGCTCATCGTGTGCGGCCCGAGGTGCGCGACCGAGCCGAACGGCGACAGCGGATGGGCAGGCACCCGCCCGAAGCTCGGCTTCAACCCGAAGTTGCCGCAGAACGCGGCCGGGATGCGCACGCTGCCCGCACCGTCGGTGCCCACCGCCAGCGGGCCCATCCCGGCGGCCACCGCGGATGCCGCACCGCCCGAAGATCCGCCGGGCGTCTTGGCCAGATTCCACGGGTTGCGGGTGATGCCGGTCAGCGGCGAATTGGTCTCGCCCTTGCAGCCGAATTCGGGCGTGCAGGTCTTGCCCAGCAGCACCGCGCCGGCCTCGCGCAGGCGGGCGGCGACCGGGGCATCCACGTCCCAGGCCTGCGCTGCATCGACCGTCCGCGAGCCGCGCAAGGTGGGCCAGTCGCGGGTGAGGATCAGGTCCTTGATCGACACCGGCACGCCTTCGAGGTCGCCACACGGTTCGCCGCTCTGGCGCCACTTCTGCCAGCGCGCCTCGCTCGCTTGCGCGGC
>JANOVJ010000364.1:0-2905 GCA_031417295.1 bacterium
GTGGGCCCGACCTTCGAGGACCCGCGCATCGTGGCCCAACTCGACACCGCGCGGCGCGTGATCGCCCGCCGCACGCCGGTGCTGCTGTGCGGCGAAACCGGTTCAGGCAAAGAGGTTTTCGCGCGTGCGCTGCATGACGCCAGCCCGCACGCGGCGGGGGCGTTCGTGGCCATCAACTGCGCCAGCCTGCCCGAGACGCTGATCGAATCTGAACTCTTCGGTTACCGGGCCGGCGCCTTCACCGGCGCGCAGCGCGCCGGGCGGCGCGGCAAGATCTTGCAGGCCGATGGCGGCACGCTGTTCCTCGACGAAATCGCCGACATGCCGATCGAGCTGCAGGCGCGCCTGCTGCGCGTGCTCGACGAACGCCGCGTCACGCCGCTGGGGAGCGAAGAAACCCATGCGGTCGACTTTCAACTCGTCAGCGCCAGCCACCGCCATTTGCCGACGCTGGTGCGCGAAGGTCGCTTCCGCGAAGACCTGTACTACCGGCTCGCGGGCATCGAAGTTCAGTTGCCTGCGCTGCGCGAACGCAGCGACAAACGCGCGCTGATTCGCGGCGTACTGGCGGCCGAAGGCGGCGCCGATTCGACGCTGAGCGCCGATGCCGAACGGCTGCTGATGGAACACGCCTGGCCGGGCAACATCCGCCAGTTGGGGCATGTGTTGCGCACCGCTGCGGCACTGGCCGATGGCCAGCCGATCACGCGCGAGCATTTGCCGTCGATGGCTGTCAATCTGCAACCGGCGCCTGCACGCCAGACGGCGCACGCGCATGGCGCAGGGGCCTCGGCCGCGGACGAGGCGCACGACGACGAGACATCGCCGCCGCCGCTCAAACTCAACCCGATCCAGGCCAACGAACGGCAGGTGCTGTCGCAGATGCTGGAGCAGCACCGCTGGAACGTGAGCAACGTGGCCAAGGCGCTCGATGTCAGCCGCAACACGCTCTACCGCAAGCTGCACAAGCTGCACATCCAGATCTCGCATCCTGAGCAAGCCTGACGCAGACGACCCGGCGCCACGCTCGCGATTCGCGTGGTGCGTGACCGGCTCGGGCCACTTTCTCGATGAAGCCATGGCGCTGGCCGAGCGGCTGCCCAACGTCGACCTGTTTCTGTCCTCTGCCGGCGAAGAGGTGCTGGAGATCTACAAGCTCCCCATCGAAGACCTGAAGCCGCGCTTTCGCGTCTTTCGCGACAAGACGGCCAGCGGCGTGCCGGTGGGCATGCTCTACGACGACGTGTACCACACCGTCGTGATTGCGCCGGCCACGAGCAACACCGTGGCCAAGTGCGCTTTCGGCATCAGCGATTCGTTGCCGACCAACATGTTCGCGCAGGCCGGCAAGCTGGGCATTCCGGGCATCGTGTTTGCATGCGACACCGAACCGGTGGTCGTGACCAAGTCACCGCACGATTGGGTGACGCTGCGGCCCAGGCACATCGAGCTGGACAACGTGGCGCGCCTGCGCGGCATCGATTTCTGCCAGGTCGTGGCTTCCCCCGCCGAACTCGAAGCCGCGCTCGACGCCCGGCTGAAGCAACTCTCCCTCGCATGGAACACCTCCTCTTCCTGACCGGGCGCCTCGCGCAGCCGAACCTGGAACGGGTGCTTGCGAACATCGATGCCTTGCCCTTCACCTGGGAAACACGCGAGCGGGGCTTGCAGGTCGCGGCGCTGATGACGGCCGAGATGATCCGCCGCCGGGTCGATGTGCCGGTGATGGGCGCAGCGGCCGGCACGCAGCCGTCGCGCCGTGTGGACCGCATCGTCGTGCCCGGGCGCTGCCGCGGCGACATGGATGCGCTGGCGCGGCACTTCGGCATTCCGGTTCAGCGCGGCCCGGAGGAGCTGAAAGACCTGCCGCGCTACTTCGACCGCGCCGCCCAGCCGATCGCGCTCGACGACTACGCCGTTGCGATCTTCGCCGAGATCGTCGATGCGCCGCGGCTCGGCGTGGCCGCCATCGTCGCGCGCGCGCGCAGCCTGCGCGCCGATGGCGCCGATGTCATCGACCTGGGTTGCCTGCCCGAAACGAGCTTCGATCATCTTGAAGACAGCGTGAAGGCGCTGAAGGCCGAAGGCTTCAACGTCAGCGTCGATTCGATAGCCCCCGACGAGTTGCTGCGCGGCGGGCGCGCCGGTGCCGACTACCTGCTCAGCCTGACGCTCGACACCTTGTGGGTGGCCGACGAAGTGGCCGCCACGCCGGTCCTGATTCCCCGCACACCCGGCGACGAAGCGTCGCTGCACGCGGCGGTAGAGATCATGCAAGGCCGGGGCCGCGACTTCCTGGCCGATGCGATCCTCGACCCGATCCCGTTCGGCCTGGCCGCGTCGATCGTGCGCTACCACCGGCTGCGCGAGCGCTTTCCCGAGGCGCCGATCATGATGGGCGTGGGCAATCTGACCGAGCTGACCGAGGCCGACACCAGCGGCATCAACGCGCTGCTGTTCGGCATTTGCGCGGAGCTGAACGTGGCGGCGGTACTGACCACGCAGGTCAGCCCCCACGCCCGCCGCGCCGTGAAAGAGGCCGACTGGGCGCGCCGCATCATGCACGCCGCGGCCAGCCACCGCATGTTGCCCAAGGGCATTGGCGATGCGCTGATGACGGTGCATGCCAAGCACCCGTTTCCCGACACGCCCGAAGAGATCGCCGCGACCGCCGCGCTGGTGCGCGATCCGAACTTTCGGGTCCAGGTGTCGGCCAGCGGCGTGCATGTGTACAACCGCGACGGGCTGCGCCTGGGGCAGGGCGCGTTCGAGCTGTGGCCGCAACTCGGGCTCGAGGGCGACGCCGCCCATGCGTTCTACATGGGTGTGGAATTGGCCCACGCCGAGATCGCCCACAAGCTGGGCAAGCGCTACGTGCAAGACCAGCCGCTGGACTGGGGCTGCG
>JANOVJ010000365.1:0-6453 GCA_031417295.1 bacterium
ACCTGAACCGGCTGATCAAGAACCACGAGCTGAACATGATGTTCGTTATCGGCCCTGGCCACGGCGGCCCCGGGCTGGTGGCGCAGAGCTACCTGGAAGGGTCGTACACCGAGCACTACCCGGCGATCGAGCGCAGCCGCAACGGCATGCAGCGGCTGTTTCGGCAGTTCTCCTGGCCGCATGGCATCCCGAGCCATGTCTCGCCGGAGGTTCCGGGCTCGATTCATGAGGGCGGGGAACTCGGCTACTCGCTGGCACACGCCTATGGCGCGGCGTTCGACAACCCCGATCTGCTCGTGGCCTGCATCGTCGGCGACGGCGAGGCCGAGACCGGTGCGCTGGCCACCAGTTGGCATTCCAACAAGTTTCTGAACCCGGCCCGCGACGGCGCCGTGCTGCCGATCCTGCACTTGAACGGCTACAAGATCGCCAACCCCACGCTGCTGGCGCGCATCAGCCGCGAGGAATTGACCGACCTGATGCGCGGCTACGGCCACGAGCCGCATTTCGTCGAGGGCAACGACCCGGCGCCGGTGCACCAGGCGCTGGCCGGCGCGCTGGATGCAGCGCTGGCGCAGATCCAGCGCATCCAGCGCGAGGCGCGATCGCTCGGCGCAGGGCAAACCCCGGCCCGCCCGCGCTGGCCGATGATCGTGCTCTGCACCCCGAAGGGCTGGACCGGGCCGAAGGTCGTCGACGGCAAACCGGTCGAAGGCACCTGGCGCTCGCACCAGGTGCCGATCGCGAGTTTCAAGACACCTGAGCACCTGCAACAACTGGAAGACTGGCTCAGGAGTTATCGCGCGCACGAACTGTTCGACGATCGCGGCAAGCTTCGTGAGGAGCTCGCCGCCCTCGCGCCGACCGGCCAACGCCGCATGGGTTCGAACCTGCACGCCAACGGCGGGGCCTTGTTGCAGCCGCTGGCGATGCCGGCCTTTCGGGACTATGCCGTGGCGGTGCCCGAACCCGGCGGCGTGGACGCCGAAGCGACGCGGGTGCTGGGCGGGTTCCTGCGCGACGTGATGAAGCTCAATCTGCGGGCGGCCAACTTCCGCATCTTCGGCCCGGACGAGACCGCGTCGAACCGGCTGGAAGCCGTCTACGACGTGTCCGGCAAGGCCTGGATGGCCGAGATGGAGGAGGGCGACAACCACCTGAGCACCGACGGCCGCGTGATGGAAGTGTTGAGCGAGCACCTGTGCCAGGGCTGGCTCGAAGGCTACCTGCTCACCGGGCGCCACGGCCTGTTCTCGTGCTACGAGGCCTTCATCCACATCATCGATTCGATGGTCAACCAGCACGCCAAGTGGTTGAAGGTGTGCAACGGCATTCCGTGGCGCTTGCCCGTCGCCTCGCTGAACTACCTGCTCACGTCGCACGTCTGGCGGCAAGACCACAACGGCTTCTCGCACCAGGACCCGGGCTTCATCGACCACATCGCCAACAAGAAGGCCGACGTGGTGCGCATCTACCTGCCGCCCGACGCCAACACCTTGCTCTCGGTGGCCGACCACTGCCTGCGCAGCCGCAACTACGTCAACCTGATCATCGCCGGCAAGCAGCCCTCGCCGCAGTGGCTGGGCATGGACGCGGCCGTGCGCCACTGCGCGGCGGGCGCGGGCGTGTGGGACTGGGCGGGCAACATTGCGGCCGACGACGCGGGCAATGATGCAAGAGAGCCCGAGGTCGTGATGGCCTGCGCTGGCGACGTGCCGACGCTGGAGACGCTGGCGGCGGTGACGCTGCTGCGCAGCTATGTGCCGGACCTGCGCATCCGCGTCGTCAACGTCGTGGACCTGATGGTGTTGCAGCCCGAGTCGGAGCATCCGCACGGCCTGGGCGAGCGCGAGTTCGATGCCTTGTTCACCACCGACAAGCCGGTGATCTTCGCCTTCCACGGCTACCCCGCGATCGTTCACAAGCTGACTTACCGGCGGCGCAATCACGCCAACATCCACGTTCGCGGCTACAAGGAAGAGGGCACCACGACCACCGCATTCGACATGGTGGTGCTCAACAACCTGGACCGCTACCAACTAGCGCTCGACGCGATCCGGCGCGTGCCGCGGCTGGCCGGTCAGGTCGATGCGGCCACGGCGCGCTACTGGACGACCATGGAGCGCCACAAGCTCTACATCGGCGAGGTCGGCGATGATTTGCCGGAGGTCCGGGACTGGCGCTGGACGCCTTGAGAGCCCACGCGCAAAGCCCATGCCTGGAGCCCACTGATGAGCGCGATCACCGTCCTTGCGCTCAACAGCGGTTCGTCTTCGCTCAAGTTCGGCCTGTATCGCGTCGACGCTTCGAGGACCGAGGCGCTGCTCGAGCAGACACTCGCCAGCGCCACGCCTCAGGATGCGTTCGGCCGAATCGCCAGCGTCCTGGCCCAGGCCAACCTGCCGGCGCCGGACGCCATCGGGCACCGCGTTGTGCATGGCGGCCCGGCGTTGCGCCAGCATTGCCTCGTCGACGATACGGTGCTGCGGCAACTCGAAGCCGCTGCCGCCTTTGCGCCGCTGCACACGCCGGCCGCACTTTCGCTCATTCACTCGGCTCGGCATCACTTTGCCGGGCTGCCCCAGGTGGCGTGTTTCGACACCAGCTTTCATGCCGGCTTGCCTGATCTGGCCCGCGTTCTGCCGATCGCCAGGGAACTGCGATCGCAGGGCATCGAACGCTACGGGTTTCACGGCCTGTCGCTGGAGTCGATCGTGCGCCAACTCGGCAGCGACCTGCCGGAGCGCCTCGTCATCGCCCACCTTGGCAACGGCGCCAGCGTCACTGCTGTGAAGGCGGGCCAATCGATCGACACCAGCATGGGCCTGACGCCCACCGGCGGGGTGATCATGGGCACGCGCAGCGGTGACCTCGATCCCGGCGTGCTCGTCTACCTGATGCGCGAGAAGAACTTCGATGCAGAAATGCTTGAAGCCTTGGTCGATCGCCGTTCGGGCTTGCTGGGCATATCGGGCGTCGGCAGCGACATGCGGCGCCTGCACCAGGCTGCGCCGTCGAACCCCGACGCACGGCTCGCGATCGAGATGTTCTGCTATTCCGTGCGCAAGCAGATCGGCGCCATGATCGCAGCGCTCGACGGCCTGGACCTGCTCGTCTTCACCGGCGGCATCGGCGAAAACGACGCGCCAGTGCGCGCGGCGATTTGCAGCGGCCTGTCGTGGCTCGGAATCAGGCTCGACGAGTCGCGGAACCGCGCCGCGACGAACCCGATCGGCGATGGCGCATCGCGCTGCTCGGTGCAGGTTCTGGCGTCGCAGGAAGACGAGCAGATCGCGCGCCACACCTGGGCTTTGGTGCCACCGAACACGGCCTGACAGGCGCCGCCTGGCGGTTGCAGCCAGGGCGCCGGGTTCGGGGGAGCGGCGCTCCACTTTCCACCTTCGCCTACCGGCCTTGGCGAAACTGTCCTACACGGCGCGACCGGAGGCTGGCTCAAGCTCGCGGCGTGGCTGGCGTTGCCCCTGGCTCGCCTTTCACTCAACGAACGAGGGGAACCGCAATGCAAGAAGACCCGTGCCGACATCACGCCGCGAACCTGCGGTTCGTGGGCCGATCTCCAATGAAGTCCGGCAGGGCCTGCGCGGCCGTGGTCGGCTTGCTGACACTGGCCCTGGTGCTGGCAGGTTGTGGTGGCGGAAGCGATGGTGATGGGGCCGTGGCAACCGTTGTGTCGCCGCTGGCGCTGCCGGGGCCGTATCCGATCGCGTGCAGCAACGTCGCCCAGGACTTTTCGCGTGTGCCGCCGGGCGAGGCCGCACAGGACTTTTGGGAAGGCAAACCTGCGGCAGACGGAACGCCACGTTTTGTGGCGAGCCTGCTCGCAGACCCGGTGAATGCCCTCACCGTGACCGTCAACGCACCGGCCGACGCGAGCCTCTACGGCTCGTATGCCGGAAAGCCCGTCGGCTTTGTGGTGCTCGCTTGCTATCCCACCACCGCCAACAATCCGCGACCCGCGTTTGCCTTGCCCACGGGCCAACTCGTGCCGCACATGCAAACCGGCGCCGAGGCGCCGCTGTTCGCCGACGCCGCGGCGCGGTATCCGGTGCTCGCGTTCTCGCACGGCTTCGCCGGGAGCCCGCTCTCGGGTGACCACCTGGTCGTGCTCGCCTGGCTGGCGAGCTACGGCTACGTGGTGGTGGCCCCGTTTCACGGCGACCCGCGCTTCGCGGCCCTGCAGATCGACGACTTCGGCGATGTCGTGACCTTGTTGTCGCATCTGAGCGATGTCACTGCCATGCAGGCCTTGCGCCCGCTGTCGGTGTCGGCGGCGCTGGACCTCGTGCTGGCGCATCCGCAGTGGCGTGACCATCTAGAGGCCACGCAGATCGGCGGCTTCGGCGTCAGCATGGGCGGCGAAACCATGATGCTGCTGGGCGGCGCGGCGTTGACGAAATCGGCAGGGCTCGCAGCCTCGCCAGTCGGCGTCGATCGGCGCATCAAGGCGGCGGTGGGTTACATCCCGTACTTCGGGCAGCCGCTGCTGCCGGCGTTCGGGCGCGACCAGAGTGGGCTCGACGGCGTCACGCTGCCCTATCTCGCCATCAGCGGGACGGCGGACACCACCGCACCGTTGCTGGTCACGCAGCAAGGCATTGCCCGGCTCCCTGGGCCGCGAGAGCTGGTCGCGCTGGTCGGCGTCGAGCACGGGTTCGATCCGGCTTCGGCTGGCGACATCCTGACCTGGTCGCTGACCTTCCTCGATGCGCAGGTTCGGGGCCTTCCGACGGCCCGCACTCAGTTGTCCACGATGACCAGTGTGGCGGATGGCGTCGAAGACAGGCTGGTCATCGGCCCGACCCCACCTTGACTTGACGAACTGCCGGGCGCGGATCCGAAGTCGCTTCAGAACAGCAGGGCAGTTCCTGCTGGCGAGCAGGGCCGATCCGGCAACCAAGACGCTGTAGGCCCGCGCCGACACAAAGGCGGCGCCCCGTGGGCTTGCCTTTGCGAGACCTGCCTTCATACGATCGACCTCTGTCGTTTGCAGTCCGCGAGCGGTCGATTCCCTCAACGCCGTTCGGCCAAAGGAACACAGATGCGCCACCCATTCGAGATCGCCGGCCCGCACGCCGCCTGGCAGGTATCCCGCCGCGGCCTCGTGAAAGCCGGAGCGGCAACGGCGGCAGTCCAGGCCGCGGGGTTGGTCACTGCCGCACCCCCGGCCGCACCGCGCGCCGTGCCGAAAGGAAATTCGGTGAATGACGATCCGACGCCCGCGTTGCTGCCGATCCGGCTCCAGGTCAACGGCCGCGTGCACGCGCTCACGGTCGATTCACGCACCACCGTGCTCGACGCACTGCGCGAGAACCTGGCCATGAAGGGCACCAAGAAAGGCTGCGACCATGGCCAGTGCGGCGCCTGCACCGTGCTCATCGAGGGCCGCCGCATCAACGCCTGCCTGACGCTGGCGGTGATGCACGACGGCCAGGCCATCACCACGATCGAGGGCCTGTCCGACGGCGCGCCGCTGCACCCGATGCAGGCGGCGTTTCTGAAGCACGACGGCTTTCAGTGCGGCTATTGCACGCCCGGGCAGATCTGCTCGTCGGTCGGCATGCTGGCCGAGGCGCGCAACGGCATGCCCAGCCACGTGACGCGCGATCTGGACGCCGCCGCGACGGCGCTGACCGACGAAGAGATTCGCGAACGCATGAGCGGCAACCTGTGCCGCTGCAGCGCCTACCCGAACATCGTGGCCGCGATCCGCGAAGTGGCGGGGGCGCGCACATGAAAGCCTTCACCTACGAACGCCCGCCCTCGGCGGCGCTGGCAGCCTCGGCCGCGGTGGCGAAGCCGGGCGCCCGGTTCATTGCCGGCGGCACCAACCTGCTCGACCTGATGAAGCTCGAAGTCGAGACGCCGACCCATTTGATCGACATCAACCGGCTCGGGCTCGACAAGACCGAGGCCACCGACGATGGCGGCCTGCGCATCGGTGCGCTGGTTCGCAACGCCGACCTGGCCGCCGACCCTCGAGTGCGCAAGCACTATGCGGTGCTCAGCCGGGCCTTGCTGAGCGGCGCTTCGGGGCAGCTCCGCAACAAGGCCACGACCGGCGGCAACCTGCTGCAGCGCACCCGCTGCTACTACTTCTACGACACCTCCAAGCCCTGCAACAAGCGCTCGCCCGGAACGGGCTGCTCGGCGTTGAAGGGCTACAACCGAATGCACGCGGTGCTGGGCGCCAGCGAGCAGTGCATTGCGACCCATCCGTCGGACATGGCGGTGGCGATGCGCGTGCTCGACGCGTCGGTCGAGACGGTGGCGCCGTCGGGTGCGAAGCGGGTCATTCCGATCGCCGACTTCCACCGCCTGCCGGGCACCACGCCGCACATCGAAACCTCGCTCCAGGCGGGCGAGATGATCACCGCGGTCACGCTGCCGCCGCCGCTGCCCGGCCGCCATGTCTACCGCAAGGTGCGCGACCGC
>JANOVJ010000366.1:0-2369 GCA_031417295.1 bacterium
GCATGTGCACATTCAGGATCTGCTCGCGGCCGCGCACGTCGGGCAGCGTCACGTAGACCTGGCGGTCGAAGCGGCCCGGGCGCAGCAGCGCGGGGTCAAGAATGTCGGGCCGGTTCGTCGCCGCCATCACGATCACGCCGACGTTGGTCTCGAAGCCGTCCATCTCGACCAGCATCTGGTTGAGCGTCTGCTCGCGCTCGTCGTTGCCACCGCCGAGGCCGGCGCCGCGATGGCGGCCGACAGCGTCGATCTCATCGATGAAGATGATGCAGGGCGCGCTCTTCTTCGCCTGCTCGAACATGTCGCGCACGCGGGCCGCGCCGACGCCGACGAACATCTCGACGAAGTCGGAGCCCGAGATCGAGAAGAACGGCACCTTGGCCTCGCCCGCAATCGCCTTCGCGAGCAAGGTCTTGCCGGTGCCCGGAGGGCCGACCAGCAACACGCCGCGCGGAATGCGCCCGCCGAGCTTCTGGAATTTTTGTGGGTCTTTCAGGAAGTCGACCAGTTCCTTGACTTCTTCCTTGGCTTCATCGCAGCCGGCCACGTCGGCAAAGGTGGTGGTGTTGTTGGCCTCGTCGAGCATCCGCGCCTTCGACTTGCCGAAGCTGAACGCACCGCCCTTGCCGCCGCCCTGCATCTGGCGCATGAAGTAGACCCAGACCCCGATCAGCAACAGCATCGGCCCCCAGGAGATGAGGATGCTCATCAGGATCGACGGCTCTTCGCGCGGCTTGACGTCGAACTTCACGCCGTTGTTGATCAGGTCGCCGACGAGCCCCCGGTCAAGGTAGGTGGCGGTGCTGCGCAGGCGCTTGTCGTCATTGGTGGTGGCGATGATCTCGGTACCGTTCGGGCCCTCTTGAAGGGTCACGGCCTTGATGCGCTTGGTGCGCACCTCTTCGAGAAAATCGGAGTAGCCGATCTGACTGCCCTGCGCGGCGCTGCGGTCGAACTGCTTGAAGACGGTGAAAAGCACGAGGGCTATCACCATCCAGACAGCGACTTTAGAGAACCATTGATTGTTCACCGCGGCTCCTTCTTGCAATCAAACAAACCGGCTGCGCAAAACCGCGCCTTGCACCCACGGTACCTTGGGGCAATTCTAGTCGAGTCAAGCCTTGGGCCGAGGCTTCGCCACCCATGGCGGCAACAGGCTCATCGCAGGCTATCGACGCTTCCGGCCACCGGCTTGAGACCGATTCCGACCAGAAAGGTTTCAGACGATCGCAAGCGCGACGCCTTGGGCTTGATCGGCTTGACGACGCGGAAGGCCCGTTTGAACAGCTCGACGAGTTGGCTGTGCCCGGCGCCGTGGAACACCTTGCACACCAGCGCGCCGTTTGCGACGAGGTGGCCCTGGGCGAAGTCCACGGCGAGCTCGACCAGGTGCGCGACCCGCGCCGAGTCGGAGCTGGCGATACCCGACAGGTTGGGCGCCAGGTCCGAGATCACCACGTCCACGGCCCGGCCGGCCAGCACGGCTTCGAGCCGCTGCAGCACCGCATCGTCGTGAAAATCGCCCTGAACGAAGATCACGCCCTCGATCGGTTCGAGGGCCAGGATGTCGAGCGCAATGATGGTGCCGTTGAGCTCGCCCGACGCCGCTCCGCCCGTGCCGGCGTCGCGCGGGGCAAATTTGCGCCGCACGTACTGGCTCCACGCGCCAGGTGCCGCACCCAGGTCGACCACCACCTGCCCGGGCTTGAGCAGGTGCAGTTCCTCGTCGATCTCCTTCAGCTTGTAGGCGGCACGAGCGCGATAGCCCTCTTTTTGCGCCAGCTTGACGTAGGTGTCGTTCACGTGGTCGTGCAGCCACGCCTTGTTCAGCTTCTTGCTCTTGGACTTGATCTTCACGGCCTCTTAGCCCTCACCCACAACGGCTCCAACGATAATAGGCTCATGCCTGCGATCAACCTGACCCCTTCCGAGCGCAAAGACCAGCGCGCCCTCGCCCACCATCTGGACCCGGTGGTCTTCATCGGCAACGACGGCCTCACGCCTGCCGTGACCAACGAAATCGACCATGCATTGAACGCCCACGGGCTGATCAAGGTGCGCGTGTTCTCCGACGACCGCACGGCGCGCAACGCGATGTTCGCCCAGCTCAGCGACGAACTCCGCGCAGCACCGATCCAGCACATCGGCAAGCTGCTCGTGTTCTGGCGCCCGATGCCGCCCAAAGAGAAAACCGAGCGCGAAGATCGCGGCGCGGGACCGAAGGTCGTCAAGGTGCTCAAGTTTTCCAAGAGCGGCAACCACCGGCCGCAAGTCAAGAAGATCAAGGTGCTCGGCAACCAGCGCCTGGCCGCGGGCGGCGAACTCAAGCGGGCCCGCAAGCGGGTCGTGGCCAGCCCGAAGAAGCTGGC
>JANOVJ010000367.1:0-4772 GCA_031417295.1 bacterium
TCTCGCCCGGCGCGAGAAGCGAATCGAACTGTCGTGGAATGCCGACCTGCCGGGTATCGGTCGAATGTCCGATGGGAAAGCGTGCCGCAGCCGAGCGATGATCGAGCCCCATGGCGCACACAGATTCACTCTCCTTCGAGGACGACCCAGTCGATCTGGCGGATGCTTTGCACGCACTGGCTTTCATGGGCGACCTCAGCATGGGCCAGCCGGTCGACCATTCCACCCGGGTGGCGATGCTGGCCTGCAAGCTCGCCCGTTGTCTTGGGCTGGAGGCGGCGTCGTGCCGCGATGTCATGCATGTCGCCCTGCTTCGATGGTCGGGCTGCACCGCCAACGCGTCCGAGGTTGCCGAGACCATCAGCGATGACGTTCAGGGCCGCGCAGCCATGTTGGCACTGCAAGTGGAGCGGGTCGGGATTCTGGTCGCCGCCGAGTCGCTGCCGGCCAGGGTTGCCGAGATCTCGGCCATCCATTGCGAGGTGTCGAGCATCGTCGCCCAGTTGCTGGCGCTGCCTTCGATCGTTGCCACGTCGTTGAATTTCGTCTTCGAACACTGGGATGGGTCGGGTCAGCCGCATGCGTGTTGCGGTGACGACATACCCTTGCCGGCGCAGATCGTCGCGGTGGCCAGCGAGCTGGAAGTCTTCAGCCGCGTCTTCGGGCTGGACCGAGCGCTCGGCATGCTTCGCGAGCGCGCCGGGTCGATTCATGCGCACGGGTTGGTCTCGGTCGTTGCCAACAACGCGCCAGCCTGGATGCTGTCGATTGCCCAGGGTGAAACAGTCGCGGACCAGGTGGCGCCAAGCGAGCCTGGCCAGACTGCGCCACTGGCCCTTCTCGCAGATGTGATCGACCTGAAGCTGCCTTGGCTGACCGGGTACTCCCGTGAAGTCGCGCGACTTGCCGAGCTGACCGCGGCGCAGTTGGGCCTTGCCGGCCCTTTGAAGGCGCGCGTGCGACGGGCCGGCCTGCTGCACGGGCTGGGGCGTGTGGCGATCCCCAACGCGGTCTGGAACAGGCCCGGACAGCTCTCCGCGGCGGACTGGGAATCGGCCCGCCTCAGCCCCTACTGGACCTCGCGGGCGGCGAAGGAAATTCAGCATCTCGAATCGGAGGTGCAGATCGCCTCGCACGCTTATGAGCGCCTTGACGGGAGCGGGTACTTCCGGGCCGCGAGGCAGGCCACGACGCCGTTGGACCACCGCATCCTCCCGGTGACAACGGCCCTGGTCGCTATGCAGGCGCGCCGGCCGTGGCGCCCCGCACTGTCCCGGACCGAAGCGTTCGCGCTGCTGCGAGATCAGGCCCGCATTGGCCGGTTCGATGCCAGCGTTGTGGAAGCTGCCGCAGCGGCGTCGTTCGAGAGGAGTGAGCGCGCCGCAGGTGCGCCTACCGCGTCCGATTTGCTTTCTCGCCGAGAAGTGGAGGTGCTTCGACGAATTGGTCTTGGTGACAGCAACAAGGAGGCCGCCATCCAACTTTGCATCAGCCCCTCGACCGTGCGAACCCACATGGAAAGCGTCTTTCGCAAGCTCGCCTGCAACAGCCGGTCTGCCGCGACGCTGAGGGCGTCGATGCTCGGTCTGCTGTGACTGGCGGCGGCCGAATGGCGAGTTCGATCACATCCACCTCGACCTGTTCTATGCCGACCAGCGCAGCACGCGCAACGCCGCCACCACGCCGAACAAGGCCGGTGGCGACATCTCGGCCACGGTGACACGCCAGCTCGTCACCGCCGGGGTTCAACCCCGGCGTGAACACCGTCTACATCCCGGACATCAAGTTTCGGTTGTCGTTCTGACGGATCGCCACCGCGGCTCGAGCGGGGACCGTTTGCGAACTGCTACCCCGGGCTCGGCGCCGCCCGCAAGTCCCGCAGCAGCCGCTGGTAGTCGGGCGACTCGCGCAGCAGCCGGCCGGCCATCTCGCGCAGGCGGTCGACCTGCTCGTCGGTCAGCACGAAGCTCGTTGGCAGGTTGCGGAAGTAGCGCTTCTCTTCGGGGTCGGTGATGGCGTCGAAGTTGATGTCGATGGCGTAGAACTCGACCTCCAGCGGCTGGCCATCGGCGCCGCGGATGTGTTTGAGCGCGCGCACGAAGTCGCGCAGCAACTGGACCTGTTCGTAGCTGTAGCGGTCGATCGGCACACCCGTGGCGCGGATCAGCATCGAGACCACGTTCGGCGGCTTCTCTTGCGTGCCCCAGTCGTTCTCGGCGTCGGCGAGCGAATTGACAACCACCACGGCGAAGCGCTTGAGCTTGTCGAAGCCCGAGACCTGGCGAAAGCGCTCGCTTGCCAGCGATGCTTCCAGGCCTTCGAGCAGCGTGCGCAGGCCGACGTTGTCCGACAGGCCGCCGTCGATCAGGTGCAGGTAGCGGTGCGCCACGCTGTCTTGCAGCGCGGTCAGCTCGTGGTCGCGCAGGGTGGCGCGGCCGATGTCTTTCTTGACCACGTCGGCGCCCAGCACGCGGTTCACGTTGGCGCGCAGGTCGAAGCCGCAGCTGCCGGCGAAGTTGTCGAACCCGACCGGTGCGAACACGCCGGGCACGGCCGATGACGCCGCGGCCGCGCGCGCGAGCTTCACCTTGCTCAGGTCGGCGCAGAACAGGTCGAAGGTGTTCTGGTTGAAGGTGATGCGCGCGCCGGTGGTGACTTCGGTCGCCGCCACGTTGGCGAACGGCCCGCCGCGGGCGCGCAGGTCGCCGAAGGTCGCGCCTTCGAACAGGATCTGGTCGTAGTAGTCGGCCGCCAGGTCGGTGCGGGTGTAGCTGCCGCCGCTCATCTGCGGCCAGTTGACCGGGTTCAGCACCTTGCCGATCAGCTCGCCCTGGACGTTGCGCTTGAGGAAGCGCTTTTCATACTCGTCGAACAGCTGTTCGCCGTACAGCGCATAGGCGAGCGCGGTGAAGCTGCCGCCCGAGACGCCGGTGACGAGGGTGACTTCGTCGAGCAGCGGCGCCGGGCCGGTGGGCTTGGGCACGGGCGTGCGGCGCAGCTCTTCGAGGATGCCGTAGGAGAACGCCGCCGCGCGTGTGCCGCCGCCAGACATCGCGACAACGAGCCCGAACTCGGGGTCGCCGCGCTCGACCTGCCAGGTCTTCATGCGGTAGCCGTACTCGTGGTCGTACTGCGCCAGCGGCGGGTTGGCAGGCCGCGACGCACAGCCGCCGAGCAGCAGCGCGGCGATCGAGCAGGCGAGGGGAAAGGCGCGGGCCTTCATTCGGCGGCCTCTTCACGCCGCCGCTGCACGGCCCAGGCCGCGAGCGCGCCGTAGAGCAACAGCAGCGCCGTCATGTTCAAGAACTCGGGCCGGATCTCGCTCCAGCTCGCGCCCATCTGGTTCAGCTTGACGAAGCCGAAGATGGCCGGCGTCGAAGGGACCAGCCACGCCAGCGCGTTGACAGCCGCCGGCATCGCCTCGCGCGGGAACACGATGCCGCACAGGAAGACGAACGGCACCGACGTGGCCAGCATCACCTGGAACGCGCGCTCGCGGTCGGCGAACCACGCGCCGAGTGCAATGCCGAGGCAGGCGACGGTGAGTGCGGTCAGCGCCGCAAAGGCCAGCGCTCCACTGAAGTTGCCGCCGCGCGGATAGTCCTGGAACCAGAACACGAAGCCGATGAAGTAGAGCAGGGACAGGAACACGAACAGCGCAAAGCCGAGCAGCGTGCCGACGAGCGCGCTCAGGCCCACCCGCTGCGCGCCGAACAGCGTGCCGGCGCGCGCTTCGAGCCAAGTGGCGACGAGCGAGGCAATCGCCATCAGCATCACCTGCTGCACGATCAATATGCCCACCGCTGCGACCACATAGCTGCCGTAGCCGCGGGCCAGGTTGTACAGCGGCTGGTCGATGAAGGCGGGCCCGGCCCGCGCCGCCTGCAGCAGCGCGCCGGCGGGCGCGCCCTGGTGCGCCATGCGCGTGGCGGTGACGCCGCCGGCCACGACTTGCACCACCGCGCCCACGCTGCCGAGCACGGCCTTGTCCTGCACCGGGTAGGCACCAGTGCCGAACACGGTCACGGCAGTGGGCGTGCCGCGCGCCACGTCGCGCGCGAAGTTCTCGGGCACGAGCACGATGCCGGCGATCTGCCCGCTGGCCAGCGCGCCGCGTGCCTCTTCGACCGAAGACGCCGTGCCATCGATGCGCACCGAGGGCATGGCCGCCAACTGCGACACGATGTCGCGCGACATCGCACTGGCATCGAGATCGACCACGACCAGCGGAACGTGGCGCACCGCTTGCGTCGAGTACGGCAGCGGATAGAAGAACGAGTAGATCGGGACCGCGAACACGAATATCAGCAGCAGCCCGCGGTCGCGCAGCGCGGCCAGTGCCGTGTGCGACAGCGCGCGCCATAGCGTCATCACCGGGCGCCCCAACGATCCGGGTGGCGCACCGCCCGGGCGAGCAGCGGCAGGCCGATCAGCAGGGGCAGTGCGATGAACCACAGCAACGGGGCCATTCCTTGGGCCCAGGCGCTGGCGCTCGCACCGCCCAGCCACTGGCCTTGCTGCACCGGCAGGTACCAGGTGTAGGGCAGCAGGCCACCCCACCACTGCGCGGTCTCGCCCATCGCGGCGCGGGGAAACGAAAACCCGCTGAAGGCCAGGCCGGTCGCGACATAAAAGCCGGTTACGCTGAGCGCCAGGCGGAGGTTGACCGTGGCGCCGACCAGCAGCACCGCGAGCGCCAGCGACACGATCATCAGCACCACGATCGCGACCATCCACAGCCCGAGGCTGCCGGCCGCTGTCCAGCCGCGCCA
>JANOVJ010000368.1:0-4216 GCA_031417295.1 bacterium
GGAGGCGCTGAAGAAGGAAGGCGAAGCCGGCCGCCGCAAGATCACGCAGTACACGCGGTATGGCACATTGGGCCTGGCGCTGTTCCAGTCGCTCAGCATCTCGATCGCGCTCGAAAGCTCACCGGGGCTCGTGATCTCGCCAGGTTTCGGCTTCCGGATGACGGCGATGATCAGCCTGACGGCAGGCACGATGTTCCTGATGTGGCTCGGCGAGCAGATCACCGAGCGCGGCCTGGGCAACGGTATTTCGATCCTGATTTTCGGCGGTATCGCAGCTGGCTTGCCCAGCGCGATCGGCGGCCTGCTCGAACTGGTGCGCACCGGGGCGATGAGCATCGTGGTCTCGCTGTTCTTCGTGTTCGTGGTCGTCGGCGTGACCTTCGTCGTGGTGTTCGTCGTGCGCGGCCTGCGCATGATTCTGGTGAATTACGCCAAGCGCCAGGTTGGCAACAAGGTCTATGGCGGCCAGTCGTCGCACCTGCCGTTGAAGTTGAACATGTCGGGCGTGATCCCGCCGATCTTCGCGTCGTCGATCATCCTGCTGCCAGCCACGGTGGTCGGCTGGTTCGCCACCGGCGAAAGCCTGCGCTGGCTGAAGGATCTGGCCGGCCTGCTGTCGCCAGGGCAACCGATCTATGTGCTGCTCTACGCTGCAGCGATCGTGTTCTTCTGCTTCTTCTACACCGCGCTCGTCTTCAACAGCCGTGAGACGGCTGACAACCTGAAGAAGAGCGGCGCCTTCATTCCGGGCATCCGGCCGGGCGACCAGACCGCGCGTCACATCGACCGCATCCTGTCGCGCCTGACGCTGGGCGGTGCGGTCTACATCACCGCCGTCTGCCTGCTGCCCGAATTCCTGGTGCTGAAGTACAACGTGCCGTTCTACTTCGGCGGCACGTCGCTGTTGATCATCGTCGTCGTGACGATGGATTTCTGGGCGCAAGTGCAGTCGTATGTGATGTCGCAGCAGTACGAGTCGCTGCTGAAGAAGGCCAATTTCAAGGCCGGCTGAAGCGCAATCAACAGTTAAAGAGCGGAACGAAAAAACCAACGCATGTCGAAGGACGACGTCATTCAGATGCAGGGCGAGATTCTCGAGAATCTGCCCAACGCAACCTTTCGGGTGAAGCTGGAAAACGGGCACATCGTGCTCGGTCACATCTCGGGAAAGATGCGTATGCACTACATCCGCATCCTGCCCGGTGACAAGGTGACGGTGGAGTTGACGCCCTACGATTTGAGCCGGGCGCGGATCGTGTTCCGAGCCAAGTGAAGACCCTTTGATTTGAATTGATTGACATGAGCCCGACGCCGGGCCACGGAGAAAAGCATGAAAGTCGCAGCATCGGTCAAGAAGATGTGTCGTCACTGCAAGGTGATCCGCCGCCACGGTGTGGTGCGGGTGATCTGCACCGATCCGCGGCACAAGCAGCGCCAAGGCTGAACCCAGCCGCCCACGCTGACACGACGAGTTAGAGGAACCCCATGGCACGCATCGCTGGTATCAACATTCCGCCCCACAAGCACACCGAGATCGGGCTCACCTCGATCTACGGCATCGGCCGCAGCACGGCCCAGAAGATCTGCGTCAACAGCGGCGTGCCGCTGGACCGCAAGATCAAGGACCTGACCGACACCGACCTGGAGCGGCTGCGCGAAGAGATCGGCCGCATCACGATCGAAGGCGATCTGCGGCGCGAGATGTCGATCAACATCAAGCGGCTGATGGACCTGGGCTGCTATCGCGGCCTGCGCCACCGCCGCGGCCTGCCGGTGCGCGGTCAGCGCACCCGCACCAACGCACGCACCCGCAAGGGGCCGCGCAAGTCGGGTGCGATGGTCAAGAAGTGACCATTTGTCATTTCATCGAGAAGTGACCCATAGCCCGCACTGATGCGCGTCGGCAAAGATTGAAGGAACGTCAACATGGCTAAAGCACCGAATACCGCCGCCCAACGGGTGCGCAAGAAAGTCCGCAAGAACGTTGCGGACGGCATTGCGCATGTCCATGCGTCGTTCAACAACACCATCATCACCATCACCGACCGTCAAGGCGGCGCGCTGTCCTGGGCGTCGAGCGGCGGCCAGGGGTTCAAGGGCTCGCGCAAGTCGACGCCGTTCGCGGCTCAGGTCGCTGCCGAGATGGCAGGCCGCGCGGCGCAAGAGCAAGGCATCAAGAATCTCGATGTGCGGATCAAGGGCCCTGGCCCGGGCCGTGAGTCGTCGGTTCGCGCACTGGCGGCGCTCGGCATTCGCATCAACCTGATCTCGGACGTGACGCCGGTGCCGCA
The DNA here is from genome assembly GCA_031417295.1 of bacterium. Classification (GTDB taxonomy): domain Bacteria; phylum Pseudomonadota; class Gammaproteobacteria; order Burkholderiales; family Burkholderiaceae_C; genus CAIKUF01. The sequence goes on from JANOVJ010000368.1 coordinate 2,292, forward strand.
CAACGGCTGCCGGCCGCAAAAGCGCCGTCGCATCTGAGACCGGCACAAGTTTCGTTCGCCGGCCGGTGTCTTTGCGCACCTGCCGGCGGTTTCGTTGAAGCCCGGTCAATGACCCCACGGCTTCGCAACGCCAACGTCTGAGCGGCCAAAAACAACACACGCCAGACTCGCGCAGGTTGCCTTGACAGGCCTTGCGTCAGATTGAATAAGGACATCAAGTGGCACGCTACCTCGGCCCCAAGGCCAAACTTTCCCGCCGTGAAGGCACCGATCTCTTCCTGAAGAGCGCCCGCCGCCCGATCGGCGACAAGTGCAAGTTCGAAGCCAAGCCCGGCCAGCACGGCCGCACTTCGGGCTCGCGCACGTCCGACTTCGGCCTGCAACTGCGCGAGAAGCAGAAGGTCAAGCGTATGTACGGCATCCTGGAGCGCCAGTTCCGCCGCTACTTTGCCGAAGCCGAGCGCCGCCGTGGCAACACCGGCGCCAACCTGCTGACGCTGCTCGAGTCGCGTCTCGACAACGTCTGCTACCGCATGGGCTTCGGCTCGACGCGGGCCGAGGCTCGCCAACTCGTGTCACACAAGGCGCTGACCGTGAACGGCCAGGTCGTGAATATCGCCTCCTACATGGTCAAGGCCGGCGACATCGTCGCCGTGCGCGACAAGGCGAAGAAGCAGCTCCGCGTGACCGATGCGCTCAAGCTCGCTGAAGGCCAGGGCATGGCGGCGTGGGTCTCGGTCGATGCTTCCAAGCTTGAAGGCATCTTCAAGAAGGCACCCGACCGCGACGAGTTCGGCGCCGACATCAAGGAAGCGCTGATCGTCGAGCTTTATTCGAGATAGCCCTCAGCCCCAGCGGCTGGCCGGCCTTGCCGGCGATCCCTTCAATGGCGCTCCGCGTGCCGGGCACGGAGCGGCCTCGCAGTCCCGCCCGGCGCGGTCCCTCAGCCTTATCGGTGTAACGAACCGAGGGTATTGAAAGAAAGACCTCATGCAGACGAATCTACTCAAGCCCAAAGCCATTCACGTCGAGCCGCTCGGCGGCAACCGCGCCAAGGTCACCTTGGAGCCTTTCGAGCGTGGCTACGGCCACACGCTCGGCAACGCGCTGCGGCGCGTGCTGCTGTCGTCGATGGTCGGCTACGCGCCGACCGAAGTGACGATCGCCGGCGTGCTCCACGAGTACTCCACCGTCGACGGGGTGCAGGAAGACGTGGTCCACATCATGCTCAATTTGAAGGGTGTGGTCTTCAAGCTGCACAACCGCGACGAAGTGACGCTGGTGCTGCGCAAGGAAGGCGAGGGCCCTGTGTTGGCCGGCGACATCCAGACGCCGCACGACGTGGAAATCGTCAACCCCGAGCACGTGATCTCGCACCTGTCGCATGGCGGCAAGCTCGACATGCAGATCAAGGTCGAGAAGGGCCGCGGCTACGTGCCGGGCACGATGCGCCGCTATGGCGACGAGCCGACCAAGTCGATTGGCAGGATCGTTCTCGACGCTTCGTTCTCGCCCGTGGCCCGCGTGAGCTACACGGTGGAGAGCGCGCGCGTCGAGCAGCGCACCGACCTCGACAAGCTGGTGATGGAGATCGTGACCAACGGCGCCATCAGCCCGGAAGAGGCGATCCGCGCTTCGGCCAAGATCCTGGTCGAGCAGTTGGCTGTGTTTGCGCAGATCGAGCCGGGCGATGCAAGCATCTTCCTGACCGAGACCAACAAACCCACCGGCACCTGGGACCCGATCCTGCTGCGCCCGGTGGACGAACTCGAACTCACCGTGCGCTCGGCCAACTGCCTGAAGGCGGAGAACATCTACTACATCGGCGACCTGATCCAGCGCACCGAGACCGAGCTGCTGAAGACGCCGAACCTGGGCCGCAAGTCGCTCAACGAAATCAAGGAAGTGTTGGCCTCCCGCGGGCT
>JANOVJ010000369.1:0-3064 GCA_031417295.1 bacterium
GGCTGAGAGCGCGTCCTTTTTCAGCGCCGCCGAGAGCACGCCCACGCCGATCGGCTTGCCCAGCACCAGCACGTCGCCCGCCTTCGCGTCGGCATTGCGCTTGACGTTTTTCGGGTGCACCAGGCCCAGCACCACCAGGCCGTAGATCGGCTCGACCGAGTCGATCGTGTGGCCGCCGGCAATCGGAATGCCGGCTTCGGCGCAGATGCTCTCGCCGCCTTTGAGAATGAGGCCGATGGTCTCCAGCGGCAGCACATTGATCGGCATGCCGACGAGTGCCAGCGCCATGATCGGGGTGCCGCCCATCGCGTACACGTCGCTGATGGCGTTGGTGGCGGCAATGCGCCCGAAGTCGAATGGATCGTCGACGATCGGCATGAAGAAATCGGTCGTCGCGATCAGCGCCTGTTCGTCGTTCAGCTGGTACACAGCCGCGTCGTCGGCGGTCTCGATCCCGACCAGCAACTGCGGCGGGATCGCCATGCTCTTGGTGCCCTTCAGGATCTCGCTCAGCACGCCGGGCGCGATCTTGCAGCCGCAGCCGCCGCCGTGCGAGAGCGAGGTGAGGCGGGGCGGCTTGATGGCGTTGACGGGTTCAGGGGCGTTCATGGTGCGGTGACTCCAGAGCAAGATGCAGCAAGTGTAGAAGGCGGCGCCGTTCTTCGCCCGGCTCGAACAGCGGGGCGCGGGCGGCGGTCTGGGCCTGCAAGCGGGCCAGGAAGGCCGGCTCGTCGCGGGCGCGTTCGATCAGGCACGCCAGCGCCGCATCGTCGCCCGGCTCGAAATACCCTTCATACGCCGTACCGAGCATGCCCACGTTGCCGGCAATGCGCGACGCGAGCACGGCGGTGCCGCACTGCGCGGCTTCGAGCACCACATGCGCGCCACCCTCCATCCGGCTGCTGTTGACCAGCAGGTGCGCGCGCTTGATGCGCTGGCGCGTCGCGGCGTGGGGCAGGGCGCCAAGCCAGCGGTAGCGCGCCGACTGTGCCTGCGTGGCAGCGGCCGCGGCCGCAAGCGCCGGGTCGAGCCCGTCGCCGATGTGCTCGAAGTGAATGTCGCCACGCCCGCCCAGCCGCGTGGCCGCGCGGAGGTAAGTCAGCGGGTCTTTCTCGTCGCGCAGGTGGCCGACCTGGACCAGCCGCAGCACGTCTTGCGGTCGTGCTGCGGGCAGCAGGCGCCGCGCCGACTGGTAGATCACCTGGCACTTGCGGCGCAGCGTGGCGGACAGCTCGGCCGGGCCCTGGTCTTGCAGCGTGACCAGGTGCGTCGCCAGCACCAGCGAGCGCTGGGCTACGGCGTCGCTGTGAATGTCACGGTAGAGGTCGGTTCCGGTCAGTACGACGATCAGCGCGCGGGCCGGGTGGGCCTGCGCGAACGCGGCCACGCTGGCTGCCGAACGCCGCGCGTGCAGGGCAATCAGGACCGCGCAATCCTCGCCGTCCCAGGCGGACCCGATGCGCACCTGAAAGTCGCTCGTCAACATGCGTGCCCAGCGCGAAGCAGTCTGCCAGTTGCCGTTGTTGGCCGCAGCCAGCGCCGGGCTGGCGATGACGACAAGCGGGCGGTCGCGCTGCGGAACTTGAGTGGGGTCGGACAAGCGCACTCCCGACATTGTTGAACCGCTCTCGGGCCCCGGTGGCACCGGACCGGCGGTGATTCGAGTCTAGCTGTGGCGAGGCAGCGTGTTCGCTGCCGTCCGACGACCGCGCCGTGCTTTGGCCCGCGTCCTTTTCGGCTCGCCGCAAGGCGCGCTCGATGAACCGCCCATGGGCGCCCAGATGCGGCGGCGTGGGCACAATGCGGGCATGAACAACGCTCGCTCACGACCGGCCGCGTTTCGGGCGCGGACCCGCCATGCTGGAGGCTGAGCCTTTCAGCATCGAGTCGCCGCGCATGCGCCAGGCCGGCAAGGGCCTGCTGTCGCTCGCGCTGATGGACGCGCGCAACCACACCTTGCGCTGGATCGCGGCCTACGAGCAGGCGCTCGCACCCACCGGCCTGCGCGTGCCGCTGCAAGGCGAGCTGAACCCGCCGCTGTGGGAGCTGGGCCACCTCGGCTGGTTTCAGGAACACTGGATCGCGCGCAACGTGCAACGCGCCCGCGGTGCCGCGTGCGACCCGACGCAGGCGCGGCTGGCGTCGATCGAGCCCCAGGCCGACGGCTGGTACGACTCTTCCAATGTGCCGCACAACACGCGCTGGCAACTCGACCTGCCCGACCTGCTGGCGACCAAGCAGTACCTCGCGGCCACGCTCGACACCACGCTCGATCTGCTCGACGCCGCTGCCGAAACCGACGACGCGCTCTACCTCTACCGCCTGGCGCTGTTCCACGAAGACATGCACGGCGAGGCCTTCGCCTACATGTCGCAGACGCTCGGCTTCGACGCTGGCCTGCTGCCGCCGCCGGTGCGCGAAGCGGGGCGGGCGCCGTTGCTGTTTTCGGCCACGCGGCACCTGCTGGGGGCGAGCCCGGGCGGGTTCGTGTTCGACAACGAGAAGTGGGCCCACGAAGAAGCCATTCCCGAGTTCGAGATCGACGCCCAGGCGGTTTGCTGGGCCCAGTACACCGAGTTCGTCGAAGACGGCGGCTACGACGACGCGCGGTGCTGGTCGGCCGACGGTTGGGCCTGGGTCCAAAGCGTTGGCAGGCGCTGCCCGCGCCATGTCGAGCAGATGCGCCACGGCGTGCTGGCACAGCGCTTCGGCAAGCTCAGCCGCGTGCCGCTGGCGCAGCCCGTGACCCATGTCACGTGGTACGAGGCCGATGCCTGGTGTCGCTGGGCCGGCCGCCGCCTGCCGACCGAGCTGGAGTGGGAACACGCCGCGCTGACCGGCGAGCCGCGCGGCCTGCGCTGGGGCCAGGTGTGGGAGTGGACGGCCAGTACCTTCCGGCCCTACCCCGGCTTCGGCGTCGACCCCTACCTCGACTATTCCGAGCCCTGGTTCGGCAGCCACAAGGTGCTGCGAGGCGCGTCGGTCGCCACCCGCGGCCGGATGCGCCACCCGCGCTACCGCAACTTTTACCTGCCCGAGCGCGACGACATCTTCAGCGGCTTCA
>JANOVJ010000370.1:0-6835 GCA_031417295.1 bacterium
GGTTACGAAGCACGCTGCGCGTGCCGACCCCAATCCTGCGCTCCTCGCCGCCCCACAGATCGCCCCCAGCGGGCACCGCCCGCCGCGCTTCGTCTTGGTCGTTGCTGGTCGAGAACACCCGCTGCCGCTTTGCAAAGGCGCGCCCGGACAGGCCACGCAGTGCCTCGATGGCGCCGAGAAGCGGAAGGCTCGTGGCCTCGCGCGCAGCGCGATTCGTAAACTGACTCGTCGCGGATGTTTGAGCGCAGAGAGCGCAGCGAACGCAGCGAGTTCGGCGACGGGCCACGAGCCTGAGCATTTGAGGGAAGTCGGCGCGCAGCGCCGACCGCCAGCGATGAAGCGGAGTGGCCTGTTCGGGCGTGCCTTTGCCGTACCAACCTGGGCGCGGAGCATTCACGGCAACGGCGTCGCTTCGACCATCGCCCGCACCTGCTCGCGCCGGCCGCGCCCCGCGCCGGCCACCGGCACCAAACGATGAGCGATCGTCTGCGGCAGGATCGCCTGCACGTCGTCGGGCGCCACATAGTCGCGCCGCGCCAGCAAGGCCCGCGCCTTGGCCGCTCGCAGCACGGCGATGCCAGCGCGCGGGCTCAGGCCTTCGACGAACCAGCGGCCGGACCGCGTCGCCGCAATCAGCGCCTGCAGGTAGTCGAACAACGCCTCCGAGGCGTGCACTGCGATCACGGCCCGCTGCGCCGCCATCAGTTCATCCGGCGACATCACTGTTGGCAGATGTTCGATGGCTTCGCGCCGGTCCTGCCCGGCGAGCAGCGCGCGCTCCGAGGCCTGGTCGGGGTAGCCGAGGGTGATGCACATCAGGAAGCGGTCGAGCTGAGATTCGGGCAGCGGGTAGGTGCCCAACTGGTCGCTCGGGTTCTGCGTCGCGATGACGAAGAACGGGCGCGGCAGCGGGCGGGTCTGGCCGTCGATGGTGACCTGGTGCTCCTCCATCGCTTCGAGCAGCGCGCTCTGCGTCTTTGGCCCGGCACGGTTGATCTCGTCGGCCAGCAGCACCTGCGCGAACACCGGGCCGGGATGGAACACGAAGTCTTCCTTGCTGCGCTCGTAGATGCTCACGCCGAGCAGGTCCGACGGCATCAGGTCGGCGGTGAACTGCATGCGCGAGAATCGCAGGCCCAGCGAGACCGCCAGCGCGTGCGCAAGGGTGGTCTTGCCGACGCCGGGCAGGTCTTCGATCAGCAGGTGGCCGCCGGCCAGCACGCAGGCAATGCAGTCCTCGATCTGGGGCCGCTTGCCGACGATGATCGTGCTAATCTGTTCGACCAGTCGGGTGAGTTGCAAAGGCAGTGTCATGCAAACCACCATAACCGAAAACCTTGCCCCTCCGCCGATGGTCACTGCGATCTACAGCCACCCCGATTGCCGTCTCCATGACATGGGTCACGGCCATCCCGAATGCCCGCAGCGGCTCGATGCGATCCACGACTACCTGCTCGGCACCGGCCTGGAAGCGGCGCTCGATTCGCGCAGCGCGCCGCTGGTCGATCTGAGCGACGTAGCGCTGGCGCACGAGAGCCGCTATGTCGGCGAGTTGCGTGAGGTGCTTGAGCAAGTGGCCCTGAGCGGCAAGCCGCGCCAGATCGACCCCGACACCGTGGCCAGCCCCGGCACTTGGCACGCCGCGCTGCGCGCCGCCGGCGCCGCCGTGGCGGCGACCGACGCGGTGCTGGACGGGGAAATCGAGAACGCCTTTTGCGCCGTGCGCCCGCCGGGCCACCACGCCACCCGCGCTGAGGCGATGGGCTTTTGCTTCTTCAACAACGTGGCCATCGCGGCGCGGCACGCGCTCGACGTGCGCGGCCTGCAGCGGGTGGCGATCGTCGACTTCGACGTCCACCACGGCAACGGCACCGAAGACATCATTGCCGGCGACGAACGGGTGCTGATGGTCAGCATCTTCCAGCATCCGCTCTATCCCTACAGCGGTGCGGTGCCGATGGGCACCAACATGTGCAACCTGCCGCTCCCGGCCTACACGCGCGGCCCCGAAGTGCGCGAACTGATCGAGGCGCTGTGGATGCCGCGGCTCGAAGCGTTCAAGCCGCAGATGATCTTCATCTCGGCCGGTTTCGACGCCCACCGCGAGGACGACCTGGGCCAGCTCGGCCTGGTCGAGGCCGACTACGAGTGGATGACCCAGCGCATCAAGGCCGTGGCCGACCGCCATGCCCAGGGCCGCATCGTGTCGTGCCTGGAAGGCGGCTACGCGCTCGACGCGCTGGCGCGCAGCGTGGCCGTGCACCTGCGTGTACTGGCCTCGCTCTGAACGCAGCTCATTGCCCACCGCCATGAACCCGACCCACAGCTTTCAGGCGCTGAACGAACTCCTCGTCGACCTGACCGGCACCGGCTTGCTGAAGGAACTGGCCGTGCTGCTGGCCTGCATCGGGCTGGCCTGGCTCGTGACCCGGCAGTTGCGCCGGGTGCTCAACGTCGATGGCTCGGTGCTGTTCGGCCAGCGCGATGTCGATGGCGTGCTGTTCCCGGTGATCGCGCTGTTGCTGGCCTTGGTCGCGCGCGAGGTGTTGCGCAGCCTGCTCCGCCCGGCGCTGTTCAAGCTGGCGATTCCGATCCTGGTCTCGCTGGTCGTCATCCGCCTGACGGCGCGGGTGCTGCGCGCGGCGCTGCCCGAGTCGCGCTGGGTCGTGGTCGTCGAGCGCACGGTCTCTTGGGTGGCGTGGATCGCGGTCGTGCTCTGGATCACCGGCGTGTTGCCGCCGATCCTCGAAGAGCTCGAAGGCGTGCACTGGAAGATCGGCGGCGCGAGCGTCTCGCTGCGCAACATGATCGAGGGCGCGCTGTCGGCCGGGGTGGTAATGGTGCTCACGCTGTGGCTGTCGTCGGTGCTGGAGAAGAAGCTCATCAGGAGCACCGGTGGCGACTTGTCGATGCGCAAGATGGTCGCCAACCTGCTGCGCATCGTGCTGCTGGTGGTCGGGCTGCTGGTGGCGCTGTCGTCGGTCGGCATCGACTTGACGGCGCTCTCCGTGCTGGGCGGAGCCATCGGCGTGGGCGTCGGCTTCGGCTTGCAAAAGATCGCGGCGAACTATGTGAGCGGCTTCGTGATCCTGGCCGAGCGCTCGGTGCGCATCGGCGACGTGGTCAAGGTCGATTCTTTCGAGGGCCGCGTGACCGACATCCGCACCCGCTACACCGTGATCCGTGCGGTCAACGGGCGCGAGGCGCTGGTGCCCAACGAGATGCTGATCACGCAGCGGGTCGACAACTACACCGTGGGCTACCGCGCGTTCGTGATCAGCGTTCCGCTGCAGGTGGCCTATGGCACCGACTTGCAGGTCTTGCTGCCGGCGCTGGGCACGCTGATTGCCGAGGTTCCGCGCGTCAACGCCGATCCGGCGCCCAACGTGCAACTCGATGGCTTTGGCGCCGACGGCCTGAACCTGATCGTGAACTTCTGGATCGCCGACCCGGAAAACGGCCAGGGCAGCGTGCGCTCGGCGGTGAACCTGTGTGTGTTGAAGGCGCTCGACGAGGCCGGCGTGCGGATCCCGTTCCCGCAGCGCGAACTGCGCCACATCGCCTTGACCGACGCTGCCACCGGCGCTGCAACCGCGGCCGCGGCCGCAGGCTGACGCAACCACAGCCGCAGCCACAGCCGCACAGTCGGGCCGGTCGCTCAGCGCCCGGTGTAGAGCGGCAGCTCGATGCCGGCTTGCAGGCCCGTGACCGGCCGGTCGCCGCCCCGGTAGCGCTGCACTGACAACCCGAGCTGCCAGCGGACGCCGGCCGCGGTTTCGCCTTCGATGGCCAGCGAGCCGCCAGTCAGAGGGGCCTCGGTGCCGAAAGCGGCATTGATGGTTTGGGGCCCGGTCTCGCTCATGTGACCGCGAAAAACCGTGCCGTAGACGCGCAGCAGGTCGGGGTTGTCGATCGGCGTCCAGCCCAGGCCGAGGGTGTAGAGGTAGCCGGCGCCGCCAATGTTCGCGCCGATCGGCAGGCGGCCCTGGTAGTAGCCGCTGGTGTAGGTGCCGTGGGTGTAGGCCGAGGACTTGGTCGTCTGCACACCGTGGCCGAACATGCGCGACAGCACCGTGTCGGTAGCCTCGAACGTGGCCTCCCAGCGTTGCCCGGCGAGCGCCGTCTTGGCCTGAACGCCGAGCGTGCCGAAGCTCTTCGAGGGCAGCCCGCCGGCCTCGTCTTCGCCGAGAAAGTGCAGGTAGCCGACCCAGGCGCCGCCCCACGGGTCGGCGGCCGAGACCCGCAGGTCGAAGCCGGAAATCTCGTCGCTCGGGTCGTCGCCGTCGGTCGTCGGGTCGTTGATGTTGCTGTTGCCGAGCAGCGCGTCGCGAAGCGCGACCCAGTTGTGTGGCCGCCCCTGGCCGGCCCACAGGATCGAGCGGCTGATGCCGAGTTCGACGTTGGCCCACGGCCGCGTATAAAGCCGCAAGCCGATCGTTCGCGTGCCGTCCGGGGTGTAGTGCGCGAGCCGGCCGGCCGAGAGCTCGTAGCCCCACTGGCCCACCCAACGCAGCCAGGCCGTCTCGGGCGCGGTGTCTTCGGCGCGACGCACGATCACGCTGGCGATCGGCCGGGCCGCGTTCGACAGGATCGGGCTGGTGAACTGCCCGGGGCCCCACCAGCGGTCGGTGACGCCGCCAGAGACCACCGCACCCGGCAACAGCACGGCCAGGTACGAGCCGTCGAGGTTGGCTTGCTGGCCGTCCGGGGTCAGGCTTTCGGCGCTGCTGCCCAGCGTGAGCTGCCCGCCCCATTGGGCGCTGCCGGCATAGAAGGCGAGCTCAGCGCTGGCCGAGCCCCGCGCCGCGCTGCTGGCGTCGAGCGCGGGGTGGCGGGCGCTGTTGACGCGCACGCCGAGGCGAACGCTGTCGGTGCTGCGGCGAACGGCGCGCTGGACACGCGCCAGCGCGTCGGCGTCGGCCGCGTTCAGGTGGCGCAGGTCTGCCGCCAGCCAGGCGGCCTGCAGGGTCGATGACGCCATCGGCCAGGTGCCCAGCGGCAGGCTGAGCACACCGCGGTCGACCAGCCAGGCCAGGTCGGCGCGCAAGCCGCGATCGGTCGGCGCCAGCAGCGACAGGCTGATCGGTTCGGTCGGCGTTGCGGGCTGGGCAGGGTCGGCGGCAACCGCAGGCAGCGCAACCGCGGCCAGCGCGAGCAGGGCCCGCCGACACGCGGTGACTGCGATACCGCGCGGCCCGCCGGCTCGCGGCGTTGCGATGAGGCCGGGCGGTGGCCGGGGAATCAAGCGTTGCAACATCGCCGTGCAGCGCGCAAGGACCATGCCCACGGCGCCGCCCGGTGCGCCACTGAAAGCGGGCGCAGCGGGATCGCGGGCCGGGAGCGGGCGGTTGCGGCCCGCCGCTTCTTGCCGCGGCGGCCGGGTTGTCGTGCGTCGATCAAATATCGAATCCTCTGCAGGGGCCGTACCGCCCGGGCTGCGTACCGGGCTCGCACGGGGCCCGCATTGTGCGCTGGAAGTGAAAAGGCCCGCGCAAGCGACTGCGCGGGCCCTGCAAGTCCGGTGCCGGCCACCACGGCCGGCGAGGTGGCGGCTATTGCACGCTCACCTCGACCCGCCGCGCTTCGGCCGCGTCGCCGGCATTGAGCTGCTCGGGCTTCTTCAGCTCGGTGCGGGTTTCGGCGATGCCATCGGCCTTGAGCGCCGCGACCACAGCCACGGCGCGCTCCTTCGCGAGTGCGGCGTTCCTGGCCACGTCACCGGTGGCGTCGTGGAAGCCGCTGACGATGAAGCGGGCGGCCTCGTTGGCCTTGGCCGCGGCGACGAGCTTGACCAACGCGGCCTTGGCCTCGGCGGACAACTCGGCGCTGCCGGTCTCGAAGTAGACCTTCAGCGGGCTTGCCGCAACCGCCACCGCGCCCGACGTTGCCGCCGCGGCATGGGCGGTCGCGCCCGTGCTGGCAGGGCCCATCGGCAGCAGCGGCACGATCAGCAGCGCGACGATGTTGATGATCTTGATCAGCGGGTTCACCGCCGGGCCGGCGGTGTCCTTGTACGGGTCGCCCACGGTGTCGCCGGTCACGGCGGCCTTGTGCGCCTCGCTGCCCTTGCCGCCGTGGTGGCCGTCTTCGATGTACTTCTTGGCGTTGTCCCAGGCGCCGCCGCCGGTGCACATCGAGATCGCGACGAAGAGGCCGGTGACGATGGTGCCCATCAACAGCCCGCCGAGCGCGGCCGGGCCGAGCAGCAGGCCAACCACGATCGGCGCGACCACGGGCAACAGGCTGGGCACGATCATTTCCTTGATCGCCGCCGTGGTCAGCATGTCCACCGCGCGGCCGTATTCAGGCTTGGCGGTGCCTTCCATGATGCCCTTGATGTCGCGGAACTGACGCCGCACTTCGACCACCACCGCGCCGGCCGCGCGGCCCACCGCCTCCATCGCCATCGCGCCGAAAAGGTAGGGGATCAGCCCGCCGATGAACAGGCCGACGATCACCTTCGGGTCGCTCAGGTCGAAGCTCACGCTCATGCCGCGGCCTTCGAGCGAGTGGGTGTAGTCGGCAAACAGCACCAGCGCGGCAAGGCCCGCCGAGCCGATGGCGTAGCCCTTGGTCACGGCCTTGGTGGTGTTGCCCACCGCGTCGAGCGGGTCGGTCACGTCGCGCACGCTCTTCGGCATTTCGGCCATCTCGGCAATGCCGCCGGCGTTGTCGGTGATCGGGCCGTAGGCGTCGAGCGCGACCACGATGCCGGCCATGCTCAGCATCGAGGTTGCGGCGATCGCAATGCCGTACAGCCCGGCCAGCCCGTAGGACACCAGAATCGCGGCGCAGACGAACAGCACCGGCCAGGCCGTCGAGCGCATCGACACAC
>JANOVJ010000371.1:0-3021 GCA_031417295.1 bacterium
CACGGTGCTGACGGGCGAGACCGGGGCCGGCAAGTCGATCCTGATCGATGCGCTGCAGTTGGCACTCGGCAGCCGCGGCGACGCCGGGGTGTTGCGCGAAGGCGCGGCGCGGGCCGAGATCTCGGCCGAGTTCGACTCCCCGGCGGGGCTGGCGGCGTGGCTCGACGAGGCCGGTTTCGAGCCCGCCGACAGCCTGCTGCTGCGCCGCGTGATCGACACCCAGGGCAAGAGCCGGGCCTGGATCAACGGCAGCGCGGCTACCGTGGCGCAATTGCGCGAAGCGGCCGAGCATCTGGTGGACATCCACGGCCAGCACGCCTGGCAAAGCCTGACCCGCGCGGCTGGAGCTACTACGCCACGCTGCGCAAGAAGCTGCACTGGCACGAAGGCGTGGTGTGTTGTTGAGGCGTTTGGCTCTGAAAGACTTCGTTATCGTGCCGGCACTCGAAGTCGAGGCCGGCGCGGGCTTCACCGTGCTGACTGGCGAGACCGGGGCCGGCAAGTCGATCCTGATCGACGCACTCCAGTTGGCGCTCGGCAGCCGAGGCGATGCCGGCGTGGTGCGCGAAGGCGCGACGCGGGCCGAGATCAGCGCCGAGTTCGACCTGCCGGCAAGCCTCGCGCCCTGGCTCGAAGAGGCCGGCTTCGATACCCAGGACACAAGCCACCTGCTGTTGCGCCGCGTGATCGACGCCCAGGGCAAGAGCCGCGCCTGGATCAACGGCAGTACGGCCACGGTGGCGCAGTTGCGCGAAGCGGCCGAGCATCTGGTGGACATCCACGGCCAGCACGCCTGGCAAAGCCTGACCCGCAGCGCCTCGGTGCGCGCGCTGCTCGACGCTTACGCGCGCATCGACACGGTGCCGCTGGCGCAGGCCTGGTCGCGCTGGAAGGCCGCGGGTGAGGCGCTGCTGGGCGCGCGCGACAAGCAGGCCGATCTCGAGCGCGAGCGCGAACGCCTGGCGTGGCAGCTCGGCGAGATCGACAAGCTCGCGCCGGGCGACGACGAATGGGACACGCTCAACGCCGACCACTCGCGGCTGGCCAACGCGCAGGCCCTGATCGAAGCCGCGCAGGCGGCGCTGGCGATGGTGTCCGAAGCCGACGCCAACGCCGACACGCTGGCCGGCCGCGCCGCCGATGCGCTGGGCGCGGTGGCCGCGCACGACCCGCAACTCGGCGCCGTAGTCGAGGTGCTGCAAAGCGCCCAGGCCCAGTTGCAGGACGCCGCGCACACGCTGGCCGGCTACCTGCACCGCACCGAGCCCGACCCCGAACAACTGCGCACGCTCGACGAGCGCCTCGCGGCGTGGATTGCGATGGCGCGCCGCTACCGGCGTTCGCCGCCCGAGCTGCCGGCCCTGCACGCGCAATGGCGCGCCGAACTGAAAGCGCTCGACGCGGCGACCGACCTGGCTGCGCTCGACCGTGCACTCGCTGACGCCACTGCGGCGTACAAGGCCGAAGCGAAGTCCGTGACCGCGGCACGCCGCCGTGCGGCGCCGCAGCTCTCGGCCGCGGTGACGCAGGCGATGCAGCAGCTTGGCATGGCCGGCGGCCGCTTCGAGGTGGCATTGCACGAAGCCGAGGCGCCGCAATCGTTCGGCCTGGAGACAGCCGAGTTCCTGGTCGCCGGCCACGCCGGCAGCACACCGCGCCCGCTGGCCAAGGTGGCCTCCGGCGGCGAGTTGTCGCGCATCGCGCTGGCCATCGCCGTCACGACCAGCACGCTGGCCCACGGGGAAGCCGCGGCCGGCACGCTGATCTTCGACGAGATCGACGCCGGCATCGGTGGCGCGGTGGCCGAAGTGGTCGGCCGGCTGATGAAGCAACTCGGGCAGGAGCGCCAGGTGCTCGCGGTCACGCACCTCGCGCAGGTGGCGGCCAGCGCCGACCATCACTTCGTGGTCTCCAAGGCAGCCCAGGGCGCGGCCACCGTCAGCAGCTTGCACGCGGCCAGCGGCGAGGCGCGGGTGGCCGAGATCGCCCGCATGCTCGGCGGCGAGCGGCTCTCGGGTACGAGCCTCGCCCATGCGCAGGAGTTGCTCTCCGTCGCCGCTGTCGAGCCCGGCGTCCAACGGCCTCGCGAGCGGCCGCTGGCGCGGCCTCCAGGGCGGGCCAAATGAGCGCGACACCGCCGGTCGAGCCGACCACCCCGCTGCGCCAGGTGGTGCTGGTCACGGGCATCTCGGGCTCGGGCAAATCGGTGGCGCTGCATGCGCTGGAAGACGACGGCTACTTCTGCGTCGACAACCTGCCGCCCGAGCTGCTGCGCGACTTCCTGCGCCTGGAGCACGAGCGTTCGGAGCGCCGGGTCGCGATCGCGGTCGATGTACGCAGCGCGGGCTCGCTGCCGCACTTGCTGCCCTTGCTCGACCAGTTGCGCGCCGAAGGCGTGTCGATCAAGGCGGTGTTCCTCGACGCCAGCACCGACGCACTGGTGCGCCGCTTCTCCGAGACCCGGCGGCGCCACCCGCTCTCGGCCGAGCACGCGCCGGTGTCGGGCGCGCAGCGGCCCGAAGAGCTGGCGCCCGACGGCCGGCGCGCGTTGACCGAAGCGATCGAGCTCGAACGCGAGTTGCTGGCCGGGCTGCGCGAGGTCTCCACCATCCTCGACACCAGCCAGTTGCGTCCGGCCCAGCTTCGGGTGTGGATCCGCGAGCTGGTGCAGGCCAGCGGCAACCCGCTGACGCTGGCGTTCGAGTCGTTTGCGTTCAAGCACGGCGTGCCGCTGGACGCCGACTTCGTGTTCGACGTTCGGGTGCTGCCCAACCCGCACTACATCCGCGAACTGCGCCCGCTCACCGGCCGTGACGCGCCGGTGGCCGCCTACCTGCAAGCCCAGCCCGAGGTGGCCGAGATGGTGTCGCAGATCCAGACCTTTCTGGCGCGCTGGCTGCCGGACTTCGTGCAAGACCAGCGCTGTTACCTGACGGTGGCCATCGGCTGCACCGGCGGCCAGCATCGTTCGGTGTCCTTTGCCGCGACGCTGGCGGGCCTGTTCGCGGCGCACGCCGCGAC
>JANOVJ010000372.1:0-2654 GCA_031417295.1 bacterium
AGTCGAAGGTCGAAGACTCGCTCTTCAACCGCAATGTCGCGGTGCTGATGGTGGCGATGCTGTACAGCTTCTACGCGCTGTATGCCTCGGGCAAGGACGCGGTCTTCGGCGCGATGATCGTGATGGCCGTGGGCTACCTGATCTTCGGCTTCATTGCCTACCGCTTCAACGGCGAGGCCAAGGCGGCCGGCGCCGTGGCGGCGAAGGCCTGAGCCGGTGGCCACCATGCGCACCCACTCACTCGCCGCCGCACCCGCGCCAGACACCCGAATGAGGACATCGATCATGGGCATGCTTCACTCCTTGAGCCCGCTGCGCACGCTTCGCCTCGGCCTGCTTGGCGCCGGGCTGCTGGCCGCACTGGCCGCGCCGCTTGCCGCGTCGGCGCAAACGCTCGAGCGCATCAAGGCCGCTGGCGCCATCAACCTCGGCTTCATCGACGGCGTGGCGCCGTTTTCGGCCAAGGTCGGCGACGCGCAGGCTACCGGCTTCGGCATCGACCTGTGCCTTCCCGTCGCCGAGGCCGTGAAAGCCCGGCTCGGGCTGGCTGCCTTGAACGTGCGCCTGGTCGCGCTGAAGGCCGAGACCACGCTCGACAGCGTCGCCAAGGGCGAAGTCGATCTGCTGTGCACCCCGACCGTTGACACGCTCAAGCGCCGCGCCAGCGTGTCGTACTCGCTGCCGGTCTTCAACGGCGGCATCGGCGTGCTGTTGCGCGCCGATTCGCCCCGTGCGCTGCGCGACGTGCTCAACGGCAAGGTGGCCGCCACCGGCCCGATCTGGCGCGCGACCGTGAACCGCGGCCTGGCCAATTACACCTACGCGGTGCGCGCCGGCACGGTGACCGAAGAGTGGGCACGCGAGAAAACCCGCCAGCTCGGCGTGAGCGTGCACGTGATCACGGTCGATGACGATGCCAAGGGCGTTGAGCTCGTGCGGGCGCGCCAGGCCGACGCGTACTTTGCCGAACGGGTGATCCTGCTCGAAAAAGTGGCGCGCGGCGCGAAGGACCTGACGGTGCTCGACCGCAGCTTCAACATCGAGCCGATGGGCCTGGCGATGGGCCGCAACGACGACGACTTCCGGCTGCTGGTAGACACCGCGCTCAGCAAGCTCTTCACCTCGGCCGCGTTTCCTGTCGTCTACGCCCGCTACTTCGGCGCGTTCGATAGCGCGACCCAGGCAACCTACCTCGGCTTCTCGCGGCCCTGAGCGCCCGGCGCGCCGGCCCCTCGCAGCGTATTGCAGTCACGGAGTTCCCCCATGTCCGGTCAGCCTCTGATTCACTCCCGCGTGCTCTGCATCGACGGCGACCTCGCCGCGCAAACAACCGCCGGCAGCCGGCGCATCCGCGCCATCGTCGACGCGTTGCGCGAGCGTGGGGTCGAGGTGATCGAGTCGCTGTCGTATGAAGACGGCGTGGCCAACGTGGTGTCGGATTCGGCCATTCACTGCGTGCTCGTCGACTGGGTGCTCGGCGCGAACGACGCCGCCAGCCACGCGGCAGGGGCCGAGCTGCTGCGCACGGTGCGCAGGCGCAATGCGGGCGTGCCGATCTTCCTGCTCGCCGACCGCAGCATCGCTGACACCATGACGGTCGAAGTCGCGAGCCTGGCCGACGAATTCATCTGGACGCTGCAGGACGATCCCGACTTCATCGCCCGCCGCGTCGAAGCGGCCGTGAGCCGCTACCTCGGCACGCTGCTGCCGCCGTTCGCGCGCGCACTGATCGACTACAACCGTGACGCCGAATACTCCTGGGCCGCGCCGGGGCACCAGGGCGGCGTGGCGTTCAGCAAGTCGCCCATCGGCCGCATCTTTCACGACGCCTATGGCGAGACGCTGTTCCGCACCGACATGGGCATCGAACGCGGTGCGCTCGGCTCGCTGCTCTCGCACACCGGGCCCATCGGCGAAAGCGAGGCCTACATCGCGCGCGTGTTCGGCAGCGACCGCAGCTACTCGGTGCTGAACGGCACCTCGGGCTCGAACCGCACCATCATGTCGGCCTGCGTGGCCGACCTGCAGATCGCGCTGTGCGATCGCAACTGCCACAAGTCGATCGAGCAGGGGCTGGCACTCACCGGCGGCATCCCGGTGTTCCTGCAGGCCGGGCGCAACCGCTACGGCGTGATCGGGCCAATTCACCCCGACGCGCTGGCGCCGGCCGCTATCGCCGCGAAGATCGCTGCCAACCCGCTGGCCAAGCAGGCGACGAGCCAGCGCGCCGTCTATAGCGTCGTCACCAACTGCACCTACGACGGCATGTGCTGCGACGCCAGGGGCGCGCAAGACCTGCTGGCGCAGAGCGTGGACCGCATCCACTTCGACGAGGCCTGGTATGGCTACGCGCGCTTCAACGCCCTGTACAGCGACCGCTACGCCATGCGCGGCGACGCGAAGAGCCACGACGCCAGCGGCCCGACCGTTTACGCCACCCACTCGACGCACAAGCTGCTGGCCGCGCTGTCACAGACCTCGTACATCCACGTGCGCGACGGCCGCGGCGCGATCGACCATGGCCGCTTCAACGAGGCCTATGGTTCGCAGGCCTCGACCTCGCCGCTGTATGCGCTGATCGCGAGCAACGAAGTCGCGGCAGCGATGATGGCCGGCCCCGCCGGCGAGGTGCTGACGCAGGACGTGATCGACGA
>JANOVJ010000373.1:0-4355 GCA_031417295.1 bacterium
CGGGCGCAATCGGGTGCAGCCGTGGCCGGCGATGCCGCAGACCGCTTGACACTGCGCCAACGTCTCGACGAACTCTTCGCCGCCAACGCAGCACCACTCGCCGGCCAGCCCGACTGGCAGAAGATCGCTGCCGCGCTGGCACTGCGCGGCCGCCTGGCCATCGTCAGCGGCGGGCCGGGCACCGGCAAGACGACGATGGTGGTCAACCTGCTGGCCTGCCTGATCGCGCAGGACCCGAACTGCCGCATCGCGCTCGCCGCGCCCACCGGCAAGGCCGCGGCGCGCATGACCGACGCGATCCGCCAACGCGCCGCGCACCTGCCCGACGCCATTCGCAGCCGGCTGCCCACCGAGTCGTTCACGATCCACCGCCTGCTCGGCGTCACGCCGGCCGCGGGCGGCTTTGTGCACCACGCGGGGAACCTGTTGCCGATCGACGCGCTGGTGGTCGATGAAGCCTCGATGCTCGACCTGGCGCTCGCGACCAGGCTGCTCGAAGCCGTGCCTGCGTCGGCGCGTATCGTGCTGCTCGGCGACAAGGACCAGCTTGCCGCGGTTCAGTCGGGTGCGGTGTTCTCGGAGCTGAGCGCCGATCCCTCGTTGAGCGACGCTTGCCGCGCCGACCTGGCCGCGCTGTGCGACGTGGCCGCCGAAAGCATCGTGCCACCGGAACCCGCCGCGCCCAGCGCGCTGCGCGACGCAGTGGTCTGGTTCCGCCACAACTTCCGCTTCGCGCGCGACTCGGGCATCGGCCGGCTGGCGGCCCACATCAACGCCGGCCGGGCCGACGAGGCGCTGGCGTGGCTGCGCGCTACCGGCGATGCCAGCGTGCGCTGGACCGACGACGACAGGGCGGCAGTGAGCGCAGCGGCCGCCGCTGCAGCCGCCATCGACCGCGCGATGAAAGGCTGCGCCGCGTTCCTCGCCAGCGTGCGCGGCGACGCAACCGACCCCCGCCGCCACGCGGCCCTCTTCGACGCCTTCGCGCGCTTTCGCACCCTGTGCGCGGTGCGCGACGGGCCGCGCGGTGTCGAGGCGGTGAACGCCGAAGTGTCACGCCGCTTCCGGCGCGAACTCGGCGCGCTGGACCGCGACGAACACTCGGCCTGGTACCCCGGCCGGCCGGTGCTGGTGCTGCGCAACGACTACGTGCTGAAGCTCTTCAACGGCGACATCGGCATCACGCTGCCGGGCGACGACGGCACGCTGAGGGTCTTCTTCGCGCAGACCGACGGCAGCCTGCGCGCCATCGCGCCGGTGCGCCTGCCCGCGCACGAAACCGCGTTCGCGATGACGGTCCACAAGTCGCAGGGCTCGGAGTTCGACGAGGTGCTGGTGCTGCTTCCGGCGCAACGCAGCCGGGTGCTGACGCGCGAGCTGCTGTACACCGCCGTCACCCGCGCGCGCGAGGGCGTGACGCTGTGTGCGGGCGCGGCGGTGCTCGCCGGCACGATCGAGACCTCGACGCGGCGCCACTCGGGCTTGCTGGCGCGGTTACGCGAACAGGCAGATGCGCCGCCGTCGCCGTAGACTGCACTGCGATGCCCACCACCACCCGCTTGCTCGACGGCCCGGTCTCGGTGGTTGCGTACCGCTGCGAGGCAGAGCTGGCCGACCCGCCTTGCGAAGAACAGCACGGCGCATGGTCGTTGTCCTATGTGCGCCAGGGCAGCTTCGGCTGCCGCACGCGCGGCCGGGCCTATGAATTGATCCCAGGCTCGCTGCTCGCCGGTCGCCCGGGCGACGAGTACCTGTGCACGCACGACCACAGCGCTTGCGGCGACGCTTGCCTGGCCTTCTTCTTCGCGCCCGAAGTCGCCGACGAGATCGGCCGGCGCAGCGCAGTCTGGCAATCGGGCGGTGTGCCGCCGCTGGCCG
Source organism: bacterium (assembly GCA_031417295.1). Taxonomy (GTDB): domain Bacteria; phylum Pseudomonadota; class Gammaproteobacteria; order Burkholderiales; family Burkholderiaceae_C; genus CAIKUF01. The sequence goes on from JANOVJ010000373.1 coordinate 1,879, forward strand.
AACTGGTGGTGCTGGGCGAACTGGCGCAGCACAGCGCGACCGGCGGCAACGATCTGGGGCTGGCCGAAGTGGGGCTGGCGCTCGCATCGCGCTTCGTCGGTGCGCTCGCCGGCAGGAAGCGCGAACCGCTCGCGCCGACGCCCACCGATCGCCGGCGCGCCGTCGCCTCGGCGATGTGGATAGCGGCCCATGCGGCCGAGCCGATCGACCTGGCAACGCTTGCGGCCCGCTCTGGTCAGAGCCCCTTCCACTACCTGCGCGTGTTCGGCGCGGTGCTGGGCGTGACCCCGCACCAGTACCTGATCCGCTGCCGACTGCGCGAGGCGGCGCAGCTGCTCGCCGACGAGGACCGCTCTATCACCGACGTGGCGCTTGACGCCGGCTTCGCCGATTTGTCGAACTTCGTGCGCAGCTTCGGCCGCGCCGCCGGCATCTCGCCGCGCGGCTACCGCCGTGCCGCACGCGGCGACCGCAAGATTTTCCAAGAACGTCTGGCCGGGCTTGCCTAGGATGGGTCTTCACCCAACCCACGAGGAGCCCGAGATGGCCTCTGTCTTCAAGGAAATCACCGTCAACGCCGATCCCGACGCCGTCTGGGACGCGGTGCGCGACGTCGGCGCGGTGCACCGGCGCCTGTGCCCCGGCGTGCTGACCGATGCCCGGCTCGAACCCGGCTGCCGCGTCGTGACCTTTGCCAACGGCCTGGTCGTGCGCGAGCTGATCGTCGACATCGACGATGCGCGGCGGCGGTTGGCGTATGCGGCCGTCGGCGGGCGCGCGACGCATCACAACGCGGCTATCCAGGTGCTGGCCGCGGGCGACGGCACGAGCCGCATCGAATGGACGATCGACGTGCTGCCGGACGAGATGGCCGCGCCCGTCGCCGGGCTGATGGCGCAAGGGGCGCTGGCGATGCAGGCCGCGCTGGGGTTTCGCGGCGGCTGAGTCTCGAAGTGGCCGGCCCCGATGGCAGCGGCTACCCGAGCCGCACGCGGGCCTGCCACAGCCGTTCATAGGCCGGGCGACAGGCTTCGGCCACGGCCTGCGCGGCGGCGTCGAGTTGCGGCACACGCGGGCGAACCGGCTCGAAACCGGTCGAGCGCCAGACGGCCGTGTACCAGTGCGGCGCCCAGACGCCATCGCTCGCGCGCGGGCCGGCGGGCCAGTGCAGCATGCGGTCGCTGAACGCGATGCCGACGTGCTGGCACAGCGCGCGCAGCTGCGCTTCAGGGCCGCGCAGGAAGTCTTCGGCGGCTATCACCATCGGCGGCTTGCCAGTGGCGCGCAGCACTTCGTCGTACAGCGTCTCCTGTTGAAGCAGGCCGATGTCGGATGGCGTGACGGTGGCGCGCGACTTCAGGTACGAATCGACCACCGCCGCCGGTTCGCGGATCAGGAACACGTTGGTCAGCGCATGCACCCAGGCCAGGTCCATGCCGGGCAGCAGGTGGTGCGTCATGTGCTTCTGGTACCAGACGGCTCGGCCGTCGGGCACGGGGCCGGTGAGATGCTGCGCGACAGGGCGCCAGTCGGTGTTGCCAGCGGCGATGATCTCGTCGCGCCCCGGATGCTCCAGGCCGGTGGCCGCGAGGTAGGCGGCGTACAGAGGCTCATCGATGACGGCACAGTCTGGCCGGTTCTCGAAGGCCCGCATCATGGCCGTGCTGATGTTGCGCGGGCCGCTCCACATGGCCACGCGCACAGGGCCGGCCGCGCCGCGCCCGCTCATGCCTGCCGCACTGCCACGTCACGCGCCACGAGGTCGCGGTACAGGCCTTGCAGCCGCGCCACCATCGGCCCGGGCCGGCCTTCGCCAATCATCCGGCCGTCGATCATCCGCACCGGCGCCAGGCCGGCGTAGGTGCCGGTGACAAAAGCCTCTTCGGCGCTGTAGGCCTCGGTCAGGCTGAAGTTCTTCTCGCGCGCGGTGATGCCGGCCTCGGCGCAGATTTGCAGCACGTTGCTGCGGGTGATGCCGCCCAGGCAGTAGTCGCCGCTCGAGGTCCACACCTCGCCGCGGCGGACGATGAAGAAGTGGGTCGAATTGCAGGTGGCGACGAAGCCGTGCGGGTCGAGCATCAGGGCCTCGTCGGCACCCGCCGCGGTGGCCTGGATGCAGGCGGTGATGCAGTTGAGCTTGCTGTGGCTGTTGAGCTTGGGGTCCTGCACATCGGCAAAGCCGCGCCGCACGTGCACGGTGAAGAGCGTGAGGCCCGTGGCCAGCGTCTCGGGCTTGGCGTTCTTCCACTCGGCAATGATGACCACCGTGGCCGGGCCGACCGTGACCCGCGGGTCCTGGTACGGCGTGCGCTTGACGCCGCGCGTGACCATCAACCGGATGTGCACGCCGTCGCCGTGCATCGCGTTGGCGGCGAGCGTGGCGTAGAGCGCCTGCGTCAGTGCCTCGCGCGTCATGCCGATGTCGAGCATCAGGGCCTTCGCGCCCTCGAACAGGCGGTCGAGGTGGGCGGCCAGGA
>JANOVJ010000374.1:0-5675 GCA_031417295.1 bacterium
AGCGTGTACGTGTCTTCCGGAGTGTCGATCTCGACACGCGCGAAGTCGGCCTCCTGTTCGACCTTGACCACCTTGTTGCCCCAGCGGAAATCGATCAGCGGACTGGCCGCGCAGGCGTCGAGCAGGTATTCCTCCATGTACTGCTGCTGGATGTTGAGCATCGGGAAGAAGCGGTCGTCTGCGTCGTGCGGCGCTTCCATCCGGAAGACGCGCTGGCCGCGGTAGTAGGAGTTGCCGAAGCGCCAGGGCAAGCCGTTCTCGGTCATGCGGTCAGCGGTGCCGACCTGCTGCAGGATCTCCATCGAACGCCGCGTGAACACGATGGCGCGGCTGCCCTGCGAGACCTGCAGCTCCGGGGTGACCACCACGCTGGGCACGCCATGGCGGGCCAATTCCAGCGCGGCGACCATGCCGGCCGGGCCGGAGCCTGCAATGACGACCTTCTTGCGCGCCTGGGCCGGGTGCGCCGATGGCAGCCAGGGAGCATGGACCGTGTAGTCGTAGTAGATCGAAGGACGGGCTTCGGTGGTGGGGTGGTGCATGTTCGGGGCTCCTGAGCGGGGTGTCGGGCGGGTGGGTGGCGTAGGAGGCGGTTCGGCCGATCGTGGCGGCTGGACGGGTTCATCTGATGCGGCAACCTGGCCAGAGGGCTTTGTCGACGCTGCGCTGCCCGACACAGTCGCTTCTCAACCGGGAGGCGCTGAGTGATAGTTGCGGACGCAACTAGTATCGCCGACCTGCACGTAAAACCTTTGAGGGTTTTCACTAGTTGCGATCGCAACCATATTCCCGCATGTGGTTGCGCGCGCAACGAGACGTGTATAGTCAATCGCATCAATCTCGGTCGACAAGGACATTCCGGTGAGTTCTCCAAAGCACAACCTCTCCCCGCTGGATCGCACCATCACGCACCGCCTCCATACGCTGTCAAAGATCACCGACCGGGTGTCACAGGCCGCTTATGAGGCGGATGCGGGCATCCCGTTCAGCGAGGGCCGCTGCCTCGCCGCCATCGGTGCGTTCAGCCCGCTCTCGGTCAACGACCTCGCGCAACGGGCCAACCTGAACAAGGGCCAGGCCAGCCGTGCCGCGCAGTCGCTGGTCGATCAGTCCCTCGTGCGCAAGGCGGCCAGCGCCACCGATGGCCGCGGCGTGGTGCTCACGCTGACGGCCAAGGGCGAACGGGTATGGCTGCGCGTGATGCAAGTGATCGAACGCCGCAACGCCGAGATCGTTTCCTGCCTCGACGAATCCGAGGTCAAACTGCTCAGCGGGCTGCTCGATCGGCTCGTCGAACATGCTCGAAGCACTGTCAGCGACAGCGTCGAACCGTCTGAGTAGGGCAGCAATCTGCGGCAGTCTGCAGCGGGGTACCGGCAAACCAATTTAGTTGCGCTCGCAACTTATACCGCACAGGATTCGTTCCGGTCAACTGGGCAAAAGCACTTAGTTGCGTACGCAACTTATTTTCCGTACAGTTGCGGCAGATCGAATCTGGCCGACGTCCTCTCGTCCCAATGGACACCCGCCGGCCGCCAAGCCAACCCACCGGAGACAAACATGCTGACCATTCCGACCCTGCGCCGCTGCCTGACGCTTTGCGCCATCGCGCTTCCGCTGAGCGCGACCGCCTTCCCGGACAAGCCCATCGAGTGGGTCGTCCCCTACCCAGCCGGAGGCGGTTCCGATGTCGTGGCACGAATCTTGGCCGAACACATGGGCAAGACGCTTGGCCAGACCCTCATAGTCAACAACAAGCCTGGAGCAGCCACGAACATCGGCGCCGACTACGTTGCGAAGGCCAAGGCGGATGGACACGTCATGCTGACGGCGGACACGGCTACCCTGGCGGCTAATCCGTCGCTGTACGCCAAGTTGCCCTACAACGTGGAGAGAGACTTCGCACCTGTCGGACTGATGGCGCGCTTCCCGATGATCCTTGTGGTCGGCGCCGGGGTGCCGGTCAAGTCGCTGGCAGAATTCCTGATCTGGGCAAAGCAGCAGCCCGATGGCGTCAACTATGCGACGCCGGGCGCTGGCAGCCCGCACCACCTCGCCACCGAGTTGTTCCGTGAACGCACCGGCGTGAAGCTGGTTCACGTTCCCTACCGTGGCGCCGCACCGGCGGTGCAGGACGTCGTCGGTGGCCAAGTGCCATTCATGTTCGTCGACACGGCCAGCGGCTACCCGCACATTCTTTCAGGCAAGCTGCGGCCCATCGGCGTCGCGAGCCCGAAGCGGCTCTCCGGTTTCGACACGATCCCGACCTTGGCCGAGCAGGGCCTGAAGGGCTTCGAGGCTTATGCCTGGCAGGGCCTGGTGGTGCCCGCCGCTACACCCCCCGACGTGGTGGCCGCACTGAACAAGGCACTCACCCAGGCGCTCGATGCGACGCCGGTCAAGGCTCGATTCCAGACCCTTGGCCTCGAGGCGATCCCTAGCACCCCTGGTCAGATGGCCGCATACGCCAAGGCAGAGCGGGAAAAGTGGGGGCAGATCATCCGCGCGGCCAATATCCGTTTGGACTGACAAGCCGGGCTGTCCTGACAACAGCCGGATGGTTTCACGGGAGCCGAGCCGGCGCGCATCTCCTTCTGAGCACCGGCGCGCCGGGTCCAGAGCCCCGGGCCAGTCCTTAACAGGCACGATCGCTATGCCTACCTGAAGAACGTACTCGAACGCTCGCCCGACGAGCGCCGTCGTTCGCGCGCCCGTGTCGAATGACCGAGGCCAGTCTTGAGCAGCCGCACGGACTGGACGTTTGACACGTGGCGAAACGAGGCGAGCAGACACATAAAATTGAAACGGTGAGTGACGGCGCTGAGACGTACTGAGACGCCTTGGGTGCGCGTGCTCCGCCACGGGACGACGCGAGGCCGCGACGCAAGCCTTGATGGGGGACTTCCGCACGTCGAACGGCAGCGGCACGATCGCTTCATGCGCATGCCATGGCACAAGTCCAAAGACCTTCAGCTCGATCTGCTCGATGCGGAGCCAGAGGCAGACGCGCCGGATCAGGTCGCAGAGGGTGCCCCATGCGCGGATGCGTGGGCGCATCTCCCAGTGGCGGTCTCACCTGCTGCTTCAGACCCCGGCATTCCTGACGGCAGGCCGATGCTCGTCGCCGTCACGCTGCTTCTTGAGGATGCGAACAACCCGCGCACCGAGTTCCCCGAGGCGGCACTCCAAGAACTTGCTGCGGACATTCAACAGCGCGGCATCCTTCAACCGATCGTCGTTTGTCCTGCAGATGGCGAGGGCCGCTATCGCATCCTCTTTGGTGCCAAGCGACTGCGCGCCGCGATTCGAGCTGGCCTGCACGAAGTGCCCGTCGTCGTGCGCGACCTGCCCGCCGATCGCTACGCACAGATCGCCGAGAACCAGAAGCGGCATGGGCTGACCCCGATCGAAATGGCGAAGTTCATCCGCGAGCAAGTTGACGCCGGTGACTCAAACGCAACCATTGCCAGGCAGCTCGGCATGAACCTGACGACCGTTGCGCATCACCTCTCACTGTTGGAGTTGCCGTCGGAACTTGACGTGGCCTTGAAGTCGGGCCGCTGCACGTCGCCGCGCACGCTGCATGAACTCAGCAAGCTGCACGCCGACAACCCCGAGCGGGTTCAGAGCCTGCTGGACAGCGGTGCCGAGATCACGCCCACCGCGGTGTCGGCGCTGCGTGCTGAGCCGGATGCCTGCGCAGCGAGCGAGAAAGCTCCGTCGTCATCCAACAAGCTCATCGCTCAAGCCAATGCCGCCTGCGAGCGTCTGGAGCGAGCCCTCGGCCGCATCCAGCCGTCGAACTCTCACAAGGTTGCGTTGCCCGAATTGGTCGCACTTCGAATCCGGGTCGAAGACATCACGAAGCGCTGGCTGCAGGGGTCTGAGTGAAGAGAATTCAACAAAATGGATGGCAGGATAGGCGGCCCGCCAGTGAATGGATGCCATGCGGCATCCGGCGCGAGGTCCGACATGGCAGGCCCCTCGCGTGATCGCGTCACGCTCGACCTGCGCGGCATCGGTGAGGCCGTTCGTGCGGCGGCGGCCAGCCGTGGCATGGGTGTCGCCCAGCTTGTCCGCAGAGCCATCGTCATGAGTCTCGACCTGCGTGCGACGACGGCAGCTGCGGCGGGGTCTGACGGTCAGACCCCGGCGCAGGCCCTGACCCAAGAGACAGCCAAGCTGACGCTGCGACTTCGCCAGGCTCACGCTGACGCGCTGATCTTGAATGCCGTGACGCTCGGCCTGTCCAACGGCGAGTACGTTGCGCGGCTCGTGGACGGCAGCCGTCTGCCGCAGCCCCTTGCCGAGCGCCAGGCCGATCGCGCGGCACTGCTCGAGTCCAACGACCGCATGGCCACTCTGTCAACCGATCTCGTGGCGCTCGTCACCCTGCTTCGCCAATCGAAGGTGGAGCAGGCAAGGCCTTACCGGGATCGCTTGGAGTCGGCCGACGCCGAGATCCACCGCCATCTTGAGCGCGCGTCGGCACTCATCACTCGCCTGTGAAGGAGACCTGCCATGCCCAGCACCATCGACGGCCTGCTCGTGCAATGGGGCGACCGGCTGTTCTACCCCTCGAACCGCAGCAGGGCGTCGCGCACTCCAGCGCTGACCGGCTTGGCGGCACCGCAGCGTGCCCAGGCCTTGCGCCAGCGTATCCGCGCGACGGTCGAGCGACGCATACCTCAAGTGATGGTGAAGGTGACCGGCGGCGGGCGCGGCATGGGCGCCATAGCAGCGCACCTGCGCTACATCGCCAAGGCAGGGCGACTTCCGATCGAAGACGACCGCGGTGCGGTTCGCGAGGGCAAGGAGGCACTGCGCGCGATCGCCGATCAATGGCGGTTCGGCGGCACGCGCATCCCGGAGGTCAGTGAACGCCGTGAGGCCTTCAACATCATGCTGTCCATGCCTGCCGGCACCGAGGCCAGAGTGTTGCATCAGGCCGCGCGTGAGTTCGCCAAGGCCGAGCTGGCGAACCACCGCTACGTGATGGTCTTGCACACGCATCAGGCCCATCCGCATGTGCACATCAGCGTGCGCGCCGAAGGGCGGGACGGTAAGCGCCTGAACCCTCGCAAGGAAGACCTGCACCGGTGGCGCGAGACTTTCGCCGAGCGTCTGCGCGGTTGGGGCATCGAAGCCGAGGCTTCGTCCCAGGCGGTGCGGGGCGTGTCGCGGCGCAGCCTGCGCTGCTGGGAGCGCCAGCAGGGCGCGGCAGCTCACCCCAGCAAGCGTGGCGAACACAAGTCGGGCCTGGCTTTCCGGGCGACGAGCTCCTCTGCGATGCAGGCCTGGGCCGAAATCACCAAGGCACTGGCGGCATCGCCCGACCCAGCCGACCGCAAGTTGAGCAAGAGCATCGTCGACTTCGTGATGCAGACGGAGGTCGCGCGAGCCGTGCAGCGCCACCGCGCCGCGCAACGGCAGGCTGAGTTGCCGGGTATGGCTATGACGCAGGGGCAGGGTGCGTCGCGGGTGCGACCGGAGCCGAGCCGCGGCCCGGACCTGAGCCGGTAGGGGCGGCGAGCAAAGACAAAGTCCTCGCCGCCGGACGGGCTCGGGGGCAGGCCGCTGGAACAGCCGCCTGCCCGCGAGCCGCAGCGTATGGGCCCCCGGCACCGCGTCAAGGGTTCGCTGACGCCGGGCTGCGCCCGCCCTTGACCCGGCGC
>JANOVJ010000375.1:0-10786 GCA_031417295.1 bacterium
TCCAGTTCGGCACCAACTGGCCGGGCTTCATGGAGAAGGCCGGCAACGTGGCCGGGCCGCTGCTGGCCTACGAGGTGCTGACCGCGTTCTTCCTCGAAGCCGGGTTCCTCGGCATCATGCTTTTCGGCCACGGCCGGGTCAGCGAGCGGGTGCATTTGCTTGCGACCTTCCTGGTCGCCTTTGGCACCACGCTGAGTGCGTTCTGGATCCTCGCGCTCAACTCATGGATGCAAACGCCCGCAGGCCATGAGGTGATAGCCGGCGAGTTCCATGTGCTGAGCTGGATCGATGTGATCTTCAACCCCTCGTTCCCGTACCGCCTGACGCACGTGCTTCTGGCCTCGGCGTTGACGGTCTCGTTCCTGCTGGCCGGGCTCAGTGCGTGGCAGTTGTTGGGTGGCTGCGCGAATGTGTCCACGCCGAAAGTGCTGCGCATCGGCCTGACGCTCGCGGCGCTGCTGATCCCGGTGCAGATCTTCGTCGGCGACAAGCACGGCCTGAACACCCTGCAGCACCAGCCGCAGAAGGTGGCCGCGATGGAAGGCGTGTGGAACACCGAGCGCGGCGCACCGCTGCTGCTGTTCGCGATCCCCGACGCCAGCGAACGGCGCAACCACTACGAGATCGCAATTCCGAACCTGGCCAGTCTGATCCTCACCCACACGCTCGACGGCGAGATCAAGGGCCTGAACGACTATCCCGACGCCCACCCGCCGCCACTGCCGCTGTTCTTCGCCTTTCGTGCGATGGTCGGCATGGGTGTGCTGATGTGGCTGGCGAGCTGGGTCGGCTGGTGGCAGTACCGGCGCTCGGGCTGGCGCGCCGAGCGGCTGCCGCGCTGGTTGCTGTGGGGCCTGGCCGGCATGACCTTCTCGGGCTGGGTCGCCACGCTGGCCGGCTGGTACGTCACCGAAATCGGCCGTCAGCCCTTCATCGTCTATGGCCTGCTGCGCACTGCCCATGTTGCGTCCAGCGTGCCGGCGCCGATGATCGCGCTGTCGCTGGCCCTGTACGTGGCGATGTACCTGGCGTTGATCGTGGCCTACATCAGCGTGCTGAAGTACATGGCCGAAAAGCCCGAGGAAACGGCGGCCGCCGACACCGCCACGACAGCCGGCGTGATCGCCGGTGGCATCCGCGCATGAACCTGAGCTTCGACGAACTGCTGCCGGTGATCTTCATGGCGCTGATGGGCGTCTCGATGCTCATCTACGTGATCAGCGACGGCTACGACCTCGGCGTGGGCATGTTGCTGCCGCGCGCCACAGACGCCGAGAAAGACGTGCTCATCGCCTCGATCGGCCCGTTCTGGGACGCCAACGAAACCTGGCTCGTGCTCGGCATCGGCATCCTGCTGGTCGCCTTCCCGAAGGCGCACGGGCTGGTGCTGGGCGAGTTGTACCTGCCGGTCGCGCTGATGCTGATCGGCCTCACGCTGCGCGGCGTGGCGTTCGACTTCCGCGTCAAGGCCAAGGCGCTCCGCAAGCCGCTCTGGGACCGGCTCTTCTTCGCCGGCTCGACGCTCGCCTCGGTCTCGCAAGGCTGGATGCTCGGCCGCTACATCAGCGGTTTCGGCAGCGGCTGGAACTACCCGGTGTTCGCCGCCGCGATCGCGATCGCGCTGCCGATGGCCTACGTGCTCCTCGGCGCGGCCTGGCTGGTGATGAAGACCGAGGGCGAGTTGCAGCAAAAGGCCATCGCCTGGGCCAAGCTCGCCTGGGGGCCGATGGTGCTTGGCCTGGCGCTGATCTCGCTCGCCACGCCGTGGATCAGCGCCACCGTGCGCGAGCGCTGGTTCTCGCTGCCGGCGCTGATCGCGCTGATGGCCATTCCGTTGATGACGGTGATCGCATTGGTCACGGTGCGGCGCGTCCTCGACACCCGCATCGTCCGTGGGCCGCTGTGCTGGTTGCCGTTCGTGCTCCTGATCGGCGTGTTCGTACTTGGCTTCCTGGGGCTCGCGTACAGCCTCTATCCGTATGTCGTGATCGACCGGCTGACCATCTGGCAAGCGGCCAGCAGCCCGGCGGCGCTGAAGGTGATCCTCATCGGCGTGTGCATTTCGGTGCCGGCCATTGCCGGCTACACCGTGTTCTCGTACCGGGTGTTTGGAGGCAAGGCGACCGAACTCCGCTACGCCTGAGCCGCGCGCAGCTTGCCCGCGTTGCGCGGCGGCGCGAGGGCCTCGATGAAGCGGCGCCACAGCTCATAGAGCAGTTCAGCGGGCAGATCGGCGCGGTAGTCGTTCTTCTTGCCGGGCGGCAGTGGCGGCAGCGCGGCGACTGCGGCATGGCAAAGAAGCCGCTGTCCACTTCGACGACCGGACACTGCGACGTGTCGCAGTGCAGCCGCCCCTGAGCGCTGCCGTGGCCCCGCGGGTAGAAGCGCTGGCACTGGATCAGCGACGGGGCGCTCCAGCTGCAGGTGCCGACGAGCACGCCGCTCGTTCGGCCCGCAGGCTCGGGCGCAGTCGCAGTCGGGCCGGCGTCAAAACGGGCCGGGTGGGTGCGAAACGCCGGGCCTCGGCTGGGGCGTGGGGCCGCCTGCGGCGGCACTGGCGACGGCGGATCCCGCGCCCAGGTTCAACGAGAACCTGCTTCGCGCAGGAACGACTCGATCTCTTGCACGGAGTCGATCAGGTCGACGTCGAAGCTGACGTCGGCGAAATCGACGCCAAACGCCTGTTCCAGGTAAATGACCACATTGGTCATTGCAAGCGAGTCCAGCCGGCCGCTGACGAACAGGGAGTCGGCGTCCTGAAGTTCCCCCGTGTCGCCGTGTTCCACCAGGCACGACTTGAGGAACCCACGCAAGCGGCTTTTAGCGCCAGGTTCCAATTCAGTTGACTCCAAAAAGAGTTGCCATGAAAGACAGGCGCTCAGGCAATGTATAAATGCGCGCGTCGTCGCCAAACACATGCATCGAGACAAAGAATCCCCACACACACAGGAACGAGCGCAGTCTCCCAAGCAGCGTATCCGAAGGTTTCACGCCTAGATTCACCCGAAGCTGAGAGACGCAGATCCCGGTTGCCAACATGAAGCAGTAGAACAAGTACCCGTCGAAACTCAAGACAGCATTCCACAGCCCCATCGTCGCTACAACATCGATGTCCCGGATGAAATGATAAGTGGCATTTCCGACGCCGGCGGCCATGAAAGTTGCGGCGAAAACTCTCAAGCGGGGGTAGTTGCGAAACGTCCTGAGAAATGTCGGCATGAAGAAGAATTCGACCAACAGCTCCTTGAAATAGAAATAGTATCTGTTCCAGAATTCAACAAGCGTTCTGCATTCAAGCGGGCGGCAGGTATTGCGTGGCAACCGAAAGCCCGCAAAGCGGGCCACGGCCACAACCTGGTGGCCGACGATCGCAAGCGACAACGCGCCTGCCGTGACCGCCCAGATCAGGGAGCCCCAGCCCAAGGCAATTGAGAATGAGTGGCTGCCCGCGTGCAGGGCCTGAAAGTCACGAACACTTGGAAGCTTGAGTTCATCGACGAGCAGCCACGTTAGAAACTTTTGCACGTACAAAAGGACGATCGACCACGCAAGAAGTTTCAGACCCTTGATCTGGGTCACCGCCAGTTGCTGCGGTGTCTTGGCCATGGTCTTGCGAAGGAAGGCCGCGCCCTTTCCGTAGGGCGTGGAGGTCGAACCCCAGAACGGATGAAACGCGCCAAGTTGCAACAGGTGCGAACTCCGATCGCGGGAGCGCTGGTCCACCAACGCATAGGCCAGGAACCAGATGTAAGCCGTAAAGACATTCAGGAACGCCCACAGTGCAACCTGCGCCAGGCCCTGAAGCACGGATGTGGCGGCCAAGACCGTCAGCCCAACAACCCCCACCAGCAACGCGACCACAGGGCGGCGCGCGACAAACGTCGTCTTGTGTCGGCGCACAAGTTCAAGGCCTGCCAGAGCGGACGCAAAGAAGGCGAACAGCGCCACGTAGCCAATGTGCTGAGCGGTCGGCTGCGTGATCTGTTCTTGCTTCATGGCTTGCTCGATTGCAGTCAGCCCATACCAAAATGGCCCAAAACCGAGGGCCCCGAACGTCGCGGTGGCTATCACGGCGGTCCGGTACTGCGGCAAGTAGGCGCAGGCTGCCGCCGCAGCGGCAAGTGACATCGGCAGCCATTTCTCCTTTGCGGCGGCGAGGGCTACAGCGAACAACAAGACCAGGAGCACGCGGCCCGCAAACGACTGTGCGAACGCGACCGCCCCGGCGTGGTCGTCAATGGCAAAGTAGTCACGCAGCTTGTGCCTTGGGGCCGGGGCCATGGGGGGCACGCGACCGCTGGCGGCGCCGACGCGCTCCGGATCCTGGGTCACGCCGTACCCCGTTCGAGGAGCTGACGCAGCGCGCCCCTATCGACTTTCCCGTTGTGGTTGCACGGCATGTCCTCCAGCGCGAGCACGCGGCCCGGGACCATGTAGCCAGGGAGCTTGGCCTTCAGTGCAGTGATGATCTGTTGCGGATCGATCGATCGGGCTCCGACGAACGCGACGAGACCTTGCGCGCCGCCTTCGACCACAGGCCAGGCGACGGTCGCGACGAGCGCCACGTTGGCGACGATCCTCAGATGAGCGTCGATCTCTTCCAGTTCAATTCGATGCCCCAAGACCTTGACCTGGTTGTCGATTCGCCCAAGGCAGTGGAAGGTGCCATGGGCATCCTGGATTGCAAGATCTCCGGTCAGGTACCACCTCTTGCCGCCGAGCGTTGGAAACCTTGCCTGCGTCAGTGTCGGCGCGTTGAGATAGCCGTCTGACAACTGAACCCCTGCCAGCGCAAGCTCGCCCGCAACACCCGCAGTCACGAACTCACCGTGGGCGTCCACGATGGCCGCTTCGCAGCCTGGCAGCGGCGTTCCGTTGGCCACAACGTCAAGCCCAGGCGTCAATGGAAGCGGCATCGACACGCGTTGCCTGAGGCAGGCGACGGTCGCTTCGGTAGGCCCATAAAGGTTTTCGATGACGCTGTTTGGCGCCGCGGCCTGCCACGCAGTCACAACGCTCTGCGGCAACTGTTCACCGCCAAACACGGTGATGCGAACGCTTGGCAAGGCATTGGGAGAAAGTGCCTTGATCTGCCTCAGCCTTCCCACAAGCGAGGGCACGGAGATCCACACGGTCAGTTGATTGTCTCTGGCGAACTTGACAGCGCTCATCACGCGCACCGCCGGAAGCACATGCAAAGACGCACCGGCCTCCCAGGTCGAGAACATGCCCTGCGTAGAAGCGTCGAAGCTCAACTCGCAGGTCTCGATGACTCTGTCGCTGGCTCGCAGTCCCAACAGTGAAGTCAGCATCTCGATATGGTGCCGGATGGAGCCCGCGGATATCGTGACGCCCTTCGGGACGCCGGTCGTCCCTGATGTGAAGATGATGTAGGCGAGGTCGCTAGCGACGACCTGGAAGGGATCACTTTTCTCGGCAAGCGGCAGTGCATCGATATCGTGAAACTCAACTCCACCATCGCCCGCAGCCCGAAACGGCTCTGCGCCCGGGAGCACCACGAGCGGCGGGCACGCCGACAACACCTCGCGGGTGAGCCGCCTCGCGCCCTCGGAGTCCGTGATGAGCGCGGAAAGATTGCACAGCGACAGAATGGTCAGCAGGCGCTCCTCGGGGAGCTGAAGGCCGATCGGGACATAGGTCGCGCCGGCCCAACAGGCCCCCAAGACGCCCAGGCATGCATCGACGCTGCGCGAGGCGAGGATGCCGACTCGGGGAGGCTGGCCGTCTTGCCGCAGCCACGCCGGACTCCGCCTGATGCAGGCTGCGATTGCCCGCGCCCCAGCGGCGAACTGAGCGTAGCTGAGTGACCTTCCCTGCGACGAGATCGCGAGACTGTCCGGGCGTGCAAGGCTGTGCCGATGTACCGAGCACGACAAGTTGAAGTTCATGGGCGGCCTGAAGCGAGCGGCCTGCGCCTGACCTCGCTGGCGTACGCGGCGTGCACGGCCAGATGCAGCGCGGTGTCCGCAATCTCGCGGCACGCGCGGGCACCGCTGCGGCACGGGGGGGTCTTCAATTCAACGACATCCGAACCGATCGTCGGGCTGGCCTTGCCGAATCGCACGACAGGGGGCAAGCCGGCGTCGCCGAGGCCGGTGACCGCAACGATTGACATAGTGCGATCCGTAGGGTGATGGCGGCATGGCGGCCAGTTCCGAAAAGCTGCATTGTCCCTGAACGCAGCGCCCACCGAGCCGCGCTGAGGGCAGCGGGGGGCTCACAAAGAAGGCGCTGTCGTGAACTATGGGCAGCTGATCGAGCGGCGCCACCGGGCATGCAGCACGCACCACGTGCTGCCTCGAATGTTCGCACCCAAACTAAACCTCAGACCGGCCGCCGTCGAGAGCGGGTAAGTGAGGAAAATAGGGCGAAAGCAGCGTGCTGCAAGCCGAACTCTCCACCATGACACTCCGCCCCGACTTGCCAGCGCTGTTGCCGCTGGAAGAATTCTGCCCGGTCAGCCACACCGACAGCCCTGCGGACAGGCCGGCCGCCCTGCATCCTTCGGCTGCCCGGCACCCGGCTCGCAATCAAATTGCGCGTTGGGCCAGAGAGTGGTTGTGCACCCCGCACCCCGAGCTGGGGCGCAGCGGCCCGATGTGTCCCTTCGTGCCGGCGGCGCTTCAAAAGCGCCTTCTGTTTGGCGCCGTGTACGAGCGTGCCGACCTCGATGTGACGAAGATCAAGGCGATCTTGCTGCAAGAGATGGAGCGCTTCGTCGCGCTCGAACCCGTGTCCGGCAATGAGGCACAGTTCAAGGCGTTGCTGGTGATTTTTCCCAATCTGCCGGGCACCGACGGCGAGAAGCTGGTTGAAATCGTGCAGGAAGAGTTGCAATTGCATTTTGTGCCGAACGGCCTGATGGTGGGCGAATTCCACGCCCGCCCGCCGGAGAAAGGCGGCTTGTGGAACACCGAGTTCCGCCCGCTGTACAGCCCGATCCCGATGCTGGTGATCCGCCACATGGTGCCGACCGATTTGCTGTTCCTGAAAGACCGGCGAGAGCTGTTCCTGGAATATTTGAAGATCTATGGCAACGCTGTGCCGGAGCGCTTTCGCGAGCAGTTCGAGCAGGCGGCGGAGCGTCACCAGTTGCCCACCCTGCGCAGCAGCGGCACGCCGCAGGCGGCGCCGCGCATCATGCAAGCGCTGGAAGCGGCGGCGGTGCCCTACCGAGTCCACAGCCATGACGACTTTGAGCAGCCGATCCGCACCCCGAATGACTTTGCCCAGGCGCTGGGTTACCCGCAAGGCCGTATCGCAAAGACGTTGTTCGTCAAGTTCCGCGGCACCGAACAGCATTGCCTGCTGGTCTGCGGCATGGACAAGCGGATCGACTTGCGCGCGGTCGCGCCTCAACTCGGCGCCAAGCGGCTGGAAATGGCGTCGCTGGATGAATTGCAGCGCCATGTCGGCTATCCACCGACTTCGGTAACGCCGATCGCGGTGGCGGGCATCCCGGTCTACATCGAACAATCGCTGATGCAGTACCCCAGCATCTTGACTGGCAGCGGCGTGCCACGGGTTGAAATCGAGATCGCGCCAGCCGATCTGCTGGCGCTGTGCGCAGGCCAAATCTTGTCGATGGGCTGACCCGGCCCGGGCAACATTCCACCGCTTCGTCGAAACACCTGCCAGCGCACGCACGGGCGGTGGCCACCGGCTCAAAGGCGCCGCCTGCGGCGGATCTGCCCGGGACATCTGGCGGAGACGGTGAGATTCGAACTCACGGAGGGGTTGCCCCCTCGGCAGTTTTCAAGACTGCAGCCTTAAACCGCTCGGCCACGTCTCCCGCGTGGTGGGCAGATTCTAGTCGGGCCACCGCGCCGCGGCACCGCTGCACAACGCGCCACGTCCACTCAGCCGCCGGGCTTGCGCGCCTGCGCGCAGTGCACCTGCGTCAACTCACGCCGGCCACCGTCCACGCGCGCGGCAGTGAGCGCGCCGCCCCAGACGCAGCCGGTGTCCAGCGACAGCAGCTCGGGCGTGTCGATCAGCCCCAGCGTCGACCAGTGACCGAAGGCGATCGGCGTGCCCGCGCTCTTGCGGCCGGGCACCGCGAACCAGGGCATGAAGCCCGCGGGCGCGGCGCCTGCGCCTTCCTTGGTTTCGAGGTCGAGGTGCCCCTTCGCGTCGCAAAAGCGGATCCGCGTCAGCGCATTGGTGATGAAGCGCAGCCGCTCGGTGCCGGTGAGCCGCTCGTTCCAGCGCGTTGGTGCATTGCCGTACATCGCATGAAAGAACTCGTTCCGCGCGCTGCCGCGCAGCGCCGCCTCGACCTCGCCCGCCAGCGCCAGCGTCGTCGCGCGGTCCCATTGCGGCACGACCCCGGCGTGCACCAGCAGCCAGCCGTGATCGAACGCGGCCAGGCGTTGCTGGCGCAGCCAGTCGAGCAACGCTTCGCGGTCGGGCGCGTCAAGGATGTCGGCAATCGTGTCCAGACGCTTCTGCTTTTCCGCGCCCTCGGCCACCGCCAGCAGATGCAGGTCGTGATTGCCGAGCAGGCAGCTCGCCGAGGCGCCGAGCGCCATCAGCCGCCGCAGCGTGGCGAGCGACCGCGGGCCGCGATTGACCAGGTCGCCGAGCAACCAGAGGTGGTCGCGCGACGGCGAGAAGCCGGTCTCGGCCAGCAGCCGGTCCAGCGCGTCGTCGCAGCCCTGCACGTCGCCAATGAGAAGTTCCATCGGCCGATTCTGCTACGCTCTGCGGCCTTGGCTTTTCGAGGGAAATGCGCAGCTGCCGCCGGCACGCACAGCGCAACGCATGGACGTCGCCCTTCTCGTTTTCCTGATCCTGCTCAACGGCCTGTTCGCCATGTCGGAGATGGCGCTCACGGCCAGCCGCAAGGCGCGGCTGACGGTGATGATCGAGACCGGCGACAGCAAAGCGCAGGCCGCACTCAAGCTGCACGAAAACCCGACCAAGTTCTTGTCGGTGGTGCAGATCGGCATCACCTCGATCGGGGTCTTGAACGGCATCGTCGGCGAGGCCGCGTTCTCCGAGCCGCTCGCGGCGTGGCTGGCGCTGACCTTTCGCATCAGCGAGAAGGCAGCCGCCATCAGCGCCACCGGCTTGGTGGTGATGTGCATCACCATGCTGACCATCATCTTCGGCGAGCTGGTGCCCAAGCGGCTCGGCCAGATGTTCCCCGAGGCCGTGGCGCGCCGGGTGGCGCAGCCGATGGAGTGGCTGTCGTGGATCGCGCGGCCCTTGGTGAAGCTGCTGTCGTGGTCCACCCACGCGACGCTGCGCCTGCTCGGCATTCGCGGCGGGCCGAACCGCAGCGTGACTGAAGAGGAGATCGCGGCCAGCCTCGAAGAAGGGCTGGATGCCGGCGTGATCGAGGCCCAGGAGCACCAGATGGTGCGCAACGTGTTCCGCCTCGACGACCGGGCGGTGGGTTCGATGATGATCCCGCGCAACGAGATCGTCTGGCTCGACGTTGCCGCGCCGCAGGAAGAGGTGTTGCGCGCCATCGGCAAGGCCGAGCATTCGCGCTATCCAGTGTGCCGGGGCGGCTTGAACGACGTGCTGGGCCTGGTGTCGGCGCAGAGCCTGTTGCAGCAATCGTTGCGCGGCGAGCCGCTGTCGCTCACCGGGCAATTGCAGGCGGCGGTGTTCGTGCCCGAAACCTTGTCAGGCATGGAACTGCTGGAGCACTTTCGGGCGACCAGCGTGCAGCTCGTGTTCGTGGTCGATGAGTACGGCGAGGTCCAGGGCGTGATCACCGTGCGCGACGTGCTCGAAGCCATCACCGGCGAGTTCACCACGCCGAGCGACCAGGACACCTGGGCCGTGCAGCGCGCTGACGGGAGCTGGCTCTTCGACGGCCTGATCCCGGTGCCCGAGTTGAAAGACCGGCTGAACGTGAAAGAGCTGCCCGAGGAAGACCGCGGCCGCTACAACACCCTGGCCGGGATGGTGATGCTGCTGCTCGGCCGCCTGCCGCAAACCGCCGACACGGTGGATTGGGACGGCTGGCGTTTTGAGGTGGTCGATCTGGACGGCAAGCGCGTCGACAAGGTGCTGGCGAACCTGTTGCCCAGGCGCGATGAGGACTTGTCGGGCTGAGCTTCAACCCGCTGGCCTTGCAACCCGGGCCAGCGAAGCGCTGATTCAGGCCTGCGCCTGCGCGCGCTGCGAAATGTCCAGATCGTCGAAGAAGCCCGACGACACCGGTTCGTGTCGATGGTTCAGGTGGTACTCGTCGCCGTCGGCCAGCATTTCGTGAATCTCGGGCTGTGGCAGCAGGCGCCGGTCGTCGGAATCGGGCAGCACGCTGGCTTCGTCGCGCGTGCTGGCGAGGAACAACTGCCTGACATCGCGCAGGGTGGGAAGGGCTGCATCCTGCCAGACGTGCACCGGCACGTTGGCGGCTTTCAGCACCTTGGCCAGCCGCTCGTGGCGGTGCAGTGAGCGTTTTGACTCGTCGGTGGAACGGACCTCGATCGCCGCCACGACGCGCGAGCTCGAATCGCACACCAGCAGGTCCACGCTGAGGCGCCCGGCGCGGTTCAACCACTGGATGTGCGGGTTCGCGGTGGGCACGCTGATGAAGCGCGAGAGCGGCACCTGGGCCAGCACCATGTGATTGCGCGGCACGGCGCGGCGCAGCAGTTCGAAAGACTGGCGCTCCGGCAGTGTCATCACCCGAACCGCCTGCGGCGGCCAGGCCACCACGGTGTCGAGGAATTCGACGCGCTTGGCGGCTCGCTGCGCACCGGCCTCGCGGCGCCGCGACCACAACACCGAAAGCAGCAACAAC
>JANOVJ010000376.1:0-2314 GCA_031417295.1 bacterium
AGGCCGCGTGAGCGCATCGTTTCCACGTCTTTCGTGAAGCCGAAGGTGCGGGCGCGCGCGATGTCGCGCTTGTACTGGCCCGAGCCCATGTCGAACTCGACACGCTGGCCGGTCTGGTCCACCGCCGGGTGGTCGAACTCGATCTCGAAGCTGAGCTTGTAGCCCTCGAACGGGTCGAGCCGGGCCCACTTCAGCGCCGCGCCCGAGCCTTCGCGAACCTCGACCGGGCGCAGGATGCGCAGGAAACGCTTCGGCGCGTTTTGCAACGCGATGCCGGCGCTTTGGAGCAGGAACACGAACGAGGCCGCCGAGCCGTCGAGGATAGGCACTTCGTCGGCGGTGATGTCGATCACGAGGTTGTCGATGCCGAGGCCCGAGCAGGCCGACATCAGGTGCTCGATCGTCTGCACCTTCGGCGCGCCGGGGTCGCCGCCGGCCGAGATCGTCGAGGCCATGCGCGCGTCGCTGACCACACCGGCCGAGACGGCGATCTCCACCGGCACCGGCAAGTCGACCCGGCGGAACACGATGCCGGTGTCAGGCGGCGCGGGCCGCAGCGTCAGCTCGACTCGCTGGCCGCTGTGAAGGCCGACGCCGACGGCGCGCGTCAGGGACTTCAGGGTGCGTTGCTGGAGCATCGGGCGATTGTATAAACCGCCGCTGGGGAGCGCTCCCCAGGATGGGGCGTACCGCCCCGGCAGCAGCCGGGGCGGGAGCAGGTTCAATCCGCCTGCCGCCGCAAGAACGCCGGAATTTCGATCTCATCCATGCCGTTGCTCGCCAGCGCGTCCACCTTCGCCGCTGCGCTGCGGCTGTTGCGCCAGACGCTGGGCGTCGACAGGTTGCTGTAGTCGTGCGCCGGGGCCAGCCCCTGCCCGGCGCCGGCCTGCATCGGCTGGCCCATCACCGCCATGTTGTCGGTGCCGGTGCGCTGCATCGGCGCGCTGTGAACGACGCTGATCGGCGTCTGCGCGCGGCGGGCGATCGAGGACAGGCCGGTCGCGATCACCGTCACGCGCAGTTGGTCGCCCAGGCTTTCGTCGTAGGCGGTTCCGTAGATCACGTGCGCGTCGTCCGATGCGTAGCGGCGGATCGTGTTCATCGCGTTGCGGCTTTCGGCCAGCTTGAAGGTGCCGCGGCTGGCGGCTATCAACACCAGCACGCCACGCGCGCCGGAGAGGTCGATGCCTTCGAGCAGCGGGCAGGCCACGGCCTGCTCGGCGGCCTTCGCCGCACGGTCGGGGCCGGCGCCGATGGCAGTGCCCATCATCGCCTTGCCGGGCTCGCTCATCACCGTTTTCACGTCCTCGAAGTCGACGTTCACGAGGCCCGGCATGTGGATGATGTCGCTGATGCCGCCGACGGCGTTTTTCAGCACGTCGTTGGCGTGGGCGAAGGCCTGGTCCTGCGTGATGTCGTCGCCCAGCACGTCGAGCAGCTTGTCGTTCAGGATCACGATCAGCGAATCGACATTGGCTTCGAGTTCGGCCAGCCCGGCGTCGGCCGCCTTCATGCGGCGGTTGCCTTCGAAGTCGAACGGCTTGGTCACCACGCCGACCGTCAGGATGCCCATCTCCTTGGCCACGCGGGCAATCACCGGCGCGGCGCCGGTGCCGGTGCCGCCGCCCATGCCGGCGGTGATGAAGAGCATGTGCGCGCCGGTGATCGCCTGGCGGATGCGCTCTTCGGCTTCCACCGCAGCGGCACGGCCGGCTTCGGGTTTGGCGCCCGCGCCGAGGCCGGTGCTGCCGAGCTGGATCAAGTGGTGCGCGCTGCTGCGGTTCAGCGCCTGCGCGTCGGTGTTGGCGCAAACGAACTCCACGCCCTGCACGCCCTGCGCAATCATGTGCTCGACGGCGTTGCCGCCGCCACCGCCAACGCCAATCACCTTGATCTGCGTGCCCTGTTCGAACTCTTCGATCATTTCGATAGCCATTTTTTTCTCCAGTCCTTCGTTGTTGCAGTTGCCGTGATGGGGGGTCTTGCCGCTTGCTTCTTCATCTTTGTTGTCGTTGGCGCTCGGTTCGCCGAAGTCGCCCGGCGGCGCCGGGGTCCGCGGTCGCAGGCGTCGGGGTGTCGGCGGCGCCCGGCTGGGGCCGGTGTGGTGACGTGCCGCTCGGTGTTGCCGCTTGCTCTTCATGTTCGTTCGTCTGTGCTCGTTCAGAAGTTGCCAAGGAACCAGTCCTTCAGACGGCCCATGAAGGTCTTGACCGACCCGGCCTGGTGCGCCGCCTTTTGGCCGCGCGCGCGGCCGAGGCGGGCTTCTTCGAGCAGGCACATCACCGTCGCCGAACGGGGGTTCGCCACCATGTCG
>JANOVJ010000377.1:0-4081 GCA_031417295.1 bacterium
CCATCAGCACCGCAGCGGCCACACACACCACCTGCTCCCAGCGCGTCATCTCGACCAGGAACCACTTGCTCAGCCCGGCCGACAGGATGGCGATGCCGAGCACGCAGCCGGTGAAGGTGACGACGAACTCGCCCCAGGTGAAGCCGTCGGCCACCAACAGCAGCGACGGCGAGAACACGAACACAAACGGCACCAGCACCTTGCCCAGGCCGAGCCGGAACGCGGTGTTGCCGGTCTTGAACGGGTCGCTGCCGGCCATGCCTGCCGCCGCGTAGGCAGCGAGTGCGACCGGCGGTGTGATGTCGGCCAGCACGCCGTAGTAGAAAACGAAGAAGTGCGCCACCAGCGGCTGCACGCCGAGCTGCACCAGCGTCGGCGCGGCGACCGTGACCATGATGATGTAGTTGGCGGTGGTCGGGATGCCGCAGCCCATCAGGATGCAGACCAGCCCCGTCATCACCAGCGCCGCCAGCAAGGTGAGCGACTGCATGCTGGCCCACGACTGCGGCAGGAACGTGCCCAACCCGCCCGCGATCGCCTGCGCCGCGCTGGTGATGATGTAGCTGATCTTGAAGCCGACGCCGGTGAGCGTGACGACGCCGATCACCAGGCCGACCGTGGCCGCAGCCGCGCCGACGGCGAGCGCGTACTTGGCGCCGGTTTCGAAGCTTTCGACGAGCACCCGGCCGTCGATGCGACCGCGCACATCGAACGCGCGCAGCAGGAACGGCGTAGCGAACGCGACCGCGCCGAACAGCGCGACGCGCATCCACTGCGCCTCGATGCCGCCGAACACCAGCACCAGCAGCACCGCGTGCAAGGCCGCCAGCATCGCCCAGTGGCGCGCTGTGCTGCCCGTCGCATTGGTCGTCAGCCCGACGATGGCGCACGAGGTGATGCCGCTGAACGCCGCGAGGTACGGCGTGCGCCCGCTGACCAAGAGGCCAATCAGGAACAGCAGCGGGATCAGCGTCGGCCAGCGCGCCTTGAACGACTCCCGCAGGCGCGGCATCTCGGCTTTCGTCAAGCCACGCAGGCCGCGCCGCTTGGCCTCGAAGTGGACTTGCATGAAGACGCCGTAGAAGTGCATGAACGCAGGCACGATCGCCGCGACGATGATCGTCTGGTACGGCACGTTCAGGAACTCGATCATCAGGAACGCCGCCGCGCCCATGATCGGCGGCGTGATCTGGCCGCCGGTGGACGCCGCAGCCTCGACCCCGGCCGCGAAGTGGCGCGGGTAGCCGATGCGGATCATCGCGGGAATGGTGAGCGAGCCCACCGTCACCGCGTTGGCCACCGACGAGCCGCTCAACATGCCGAACATCGCCGAGCCGAACACGCTCACCTTCGCCGGCCCGCCCGCATAGCGGCCGGCGACGCTCGACGCGATGTCGAGAAAGAGTTGGCCGAGACCGATGCGCGTGGCCAGCACGCCGAACAGCACGAAGTGAAAAACATAGGTCGCCACCACACCGACCGCGATGCCGTAGACGCCCTGGCTCGTCAGGTACTGGTGGTTGACGAGTTGCGTCCAACTGCTGCCGGCGTGCTGCAGCAGCCCCGGAAACGCCGGCCCGGCCAGCGCGTAGGCCATGAAGACGATGGCGATCACTGGCAGCGGCCAGCCCATCGCGCGCCGTGTGGCTTCGAGCAGCACGACGATCATGATCGAGCCCATCGCCACGTCGACAGGCAAGGGGTTGCCGACGCGAAACGCCAGGTCGTCGAAGACGTAGGGGATGTAGAGCGCCGAGCCGGCGATGGCCAGGCCGAGCAGCCAGTCCACAAGCGGCACACCGCCCGGCGTGAGCCCGGTGTTGCGGATCGGCGGGTCGCCGCCCTGATGCCTGCGGCGCGAGAAGACCACGAACACCAGCCCGAGCACGAACGCCATGTGCACCCCGCGGTGCGTGGTCTCGCGCAGCAGGCCGAAGCCGGCGGTGTAGTAGTGGAACAGCGAGAGCGCGATCAACAGCCACTTGACGAGCGTGGTGGCCGGCGGCACGGTCGGCCGAAAGCGCATCTCGGGGTCGAACTTCTCCTCGAGTTCCTGCAGCTTGGCGGCATCCACGGCCGCGCCGCCGTCGATCGCCGCCGACGCAACCGTCACTTGATCAGCCCGGCTTCCCTGTAGTACTTTTCGGCGCCCGGGTGGAACGGAATGCCGGCGCTCTTGACCGCGTTTTCCTTGTTGATCAGCTTGCCCTTGGCGTGGCCGGCGGCGAGCGCCTGCTGCGTCGCGTCGCTGAACAGCGCCTTGGTGATTTCGTACACGGTGGCGGCGTCGGCCTTGTCGCTCGTCACCCACTGCGCGCCGACCGACAGCGTGCGCACGCCAGCCACGCCTTTGTAGATTTCGGCCGGGATGTTGTCGGGAGAGAAGAACGGGCTCGCCATGCGCAGGCCTTCGGCCTGCGGGCCGTCGAGCGGGATCAGCTCGATCCCGGCGCCACTCGACGCCAGCTCGGCAATCGCCCCGGCCGGCGCACCGCCGACGAAGAAGAACGCGTCGAGCGCGCCGTCTTTCATCTTGTCGCCGGCCTGGTTGGGCTTGATGTACTCGGGCTTGATGTCGGCCTCTTGAATGCCATAGGCGGCCAGGATCAAGCGCGCGTTGACGAGCGTTCCCGAGCCCGGCTCATCGAGCCCGACGCGCTTGCCTTTCAAGTCGAACACGGTCTTGATGCCCGAGCCCTTGCGGACCACGATGTGCACGCTCTCGGGGTACAGGTTGGCGATCAGCCGCAGCCCCGGCACGTTGGGCTTGCCTTCGTAGATGCCGGTGCCCTTTTGCGCCCAGGTGGCCACGTCGGCCTGCGAAAAGCCGCTCTCGATCGCACCGCCGGCAATGCCGTTGACGTTGGCCACCGAGCCGTTGCTCGCCTGCGCGGTGACGATGATCTTGCCCGGCTGCGACACCGCATTGGCGATCATCCCGCCCACCGGGTAGTAGGTGCCGGCCGTGCCGCCGGTGCCGATGCGGAAGAACTGCTGCGCCTGCGCGGCGCCGGGAACGGCGGCCGCGATGACCGCGAGCGAGAGGGCAAAGCCAAAGAAGCGTTTGAACATGGGGGCGATCCTTGTCTGTCGATGAAAGGGGGGCGGTCAAAGAAAAGCGGGCCTGCGGGCAAGTGAAACACAATCGCCAGGACGCTCCAAGCTGGCAATCCCGAGGCAACGCCACCAGGCCACTCATGCAGAACGTGTCCCGCCCCCGCGCCACCTTGCCGCTCCACGGCCCCGCGGCCAGCCGCCGCATCGAACAGACCGCGCAGGCCGCACTGCCGCCGCACACGCTGATGCGCCGTGCCGGCGTGGCGGTGGCGCGCCTGGCGCTGGCGCTGGCACCGCATTCGCGCACGGTGTGGATCGCTGCGGGCCCGGGCAACAACGGCGGTGATGGCTTCGAGGCGGCGATCCCGTTGCTGCGGGCCGGCAAGGCCGTGCACATCACGCTCGCTGGCAATGCAGCGCGGCTGCCCGCCGATGCGAGCGATGCGCTGGCGCGTGCGCAGGCGGCGGGCGTGGTCGTCGCCAATGACCATGCTCGCGCACCCATGCTGGGCCCGCAAGACCTGGCGATCGACGCCTTGCTCGGCCTGGGTGCGAGCCGCACGCCGGAAGGTGCGCTTGCTGAACGGATCGCGCAACTCAACGCCTTGCGCTGCCCGGTGCTCGCGGTCGACTTGCCTTCGGGCCTGAACGGCCAGACCGGCCAGCCGCTGGGCGCCGCTTGCGTTCGCGCCACGCACACGCTGTCATTGCTGAGCTTGAAGCCCGGCCTCTACACCGGCCACGGCCGCGATCTGGCAGGCGATGCGTGGTTCGACGACCTGGGCGTGGACTGCAGCGCCGTGCCACCCGATGCGTGGTTGACTGGCGCCGAAGAAGCGCAAGCCGCTCACCCGGAGCGCAGCCACGCGCAGCACAAGGGCAGCTTCGGTGACGTGGCCGTGATCGGCGGCGCGCCGGGCATGACCGGTGCGGCGCTGCTCGCGGCGCGCGCGGCGCATGGGGCCGGCGCGGGCCGCGTGTTCGTGAGCCTGCTCGAACCCGATGGGGTCGGCGAGCGCTTGAC
>JANOVJ010000378.1:0-11260 GCA_031417295.1 bacterium
GCACACCGCCTCAACGTTGTGCCCGTCCGGGTCGATCACGAACGCGCCGTAGTAGTTCGGGTGGTAGTGCGCGCGCACGCCCGGCGGCCCGTTGTCGGCCGCACCCGCGGCGAGCGCGGCGGCGTGGAAGGCATCGACCTCGGCCCGCGAGGCCGCCTTCCAGCACAGATGCACCGGGCCCGACACGGGTTTCGGGTGATCGACGAACCAGGTGTCGATCTTCGGCCCGATGCCGGGCAAGTCGAACGCAAAACCGAGCATGCCGACGCCGTCACGCACTGCCTCGTAGGCAATGCGGTAGCCCAGCGGCGCCAGCGCGGCGGCGTAGAAGCGGCGCGTCGCGGCCAGGTCGCGCACGCGCAGGGTGATGTGGTCGAGCATGGCGGGTATCTCCGGTGGGCTTCGTACACCGGCAAGTGTCCGCCCGGCCGGCGGGCTTGGGCAAGCTCTCAGGCCGCGACAATGCGCGGATGAACTCACGCCCACCTGCCCGGCCCGCCGCAGCGCCACTGTCCGAGCGCGACATCGATCGGCTCCAGACGCTGCTCGACGCCGTGCCCGCGCCATTCGAGCCGCTCGACGTGACCCTGCTCGACGGCTACCTCTGCGGCGTGCTGCTGCAACCGCAGCCCGTGCCGCCAGAGCGCTGGCTGCCCCATGTCACCGACACCGATGGCCGGCCCCTGCCGGCAAACCTGGACGTGCAGCCGCTGCTGTTGCTGGTGCGCCAGCGCCATGCCGAGCTGGCCACGGCGATCGAACGCCGGCAGTGGTTCGACCCGTGGGTGTTCGAGTTGACCGAAGCGCCGCCGAACGGGCCACCTGGCGACGAGGACCCTGGCACCGCCGCAGCCAGCGAAGCGGTCTATCCGTGGGTGGCGGGCTTCGCGGCGGCGATGGAATTGTTCCCGGCCCTGATGAGGCTGCCCTCGTCGGCCTTGCAAGAGCCGCTGGCGCTGCTGTACCGGCACCTCGACCCGGAGGACCTGGAAGATGCCGACGAGCTGCTGGAAACGATCGATGGCCTGGAACCCCCGGCCGACCTGACGCAGGCGGTCGAGGAGCTGGTTCGCGCAACGCTGCTGCTGGCCGACGTGTCGCGCCCGCAGGCTGCGGCGCTGCGTGGGCCACCGCGTGGGCCACCGCGTGGGCCGGCGCGCGGGCCCCATCAGCGGCCGCGATCAGGCCGCCGCTGACTCGGCGCTGCGGCCGAAGCGCCGCGCCGCATGCAGCCCGAGCCCGCTGGCCACGCTGGCGAAGCGGTCGCCGCGAACCGCGCGCGCCGAAGGAAACGCCGCCGCGATGCGCTCGGCCAGCAGGCGCAGGCCGGTCGAGCCGCCGGTGAAATACAGCGCGTCGATCTGCCCGGGCTTGAGCCCGGCCGCGGCAGCCGTGGCCTGCGCGGCGGCAACGATCCGCGCCACGTCGTCTTCGATCGCCGCCAGCGCCTGCGCCTCGCCCAGCGTCACGCCCAGGCCGGCCTCCACCAGCGCCAGGTCGATCGCCGTCTGCCCGCCTTCGGCCACCGCGATCTTCGCCGCCTCGGCCCGCGCCACCAGCTCGTGGCCGAGGCGCTCGGTCAGCACCGTCATCAGCCGCGCGTGGTGGCGCGGCTCGGCGTAGAACGTGCGCATGTTGCGCAGCTCGGCCACGCGCAGCGGGCTGTAGACGGTGTTGATCAAATGCCAGGTGGCGAGGTCGAAGTACACCGCGCTCGGCACCTCACGCGCTGGCGCGCCGTTCGAGCGCGGGCCGAACGCGCCATAGCCAAAGGCCCCGAGCATGCAGCCGAGTTCGATCCGGCGGTCGAAATCGGTGCCGGCCGCGTGGACCCCGTGGCTGGCCAGGATGTCGGCCTTGCGGTCGAGCCGGGCAGCGCGGTCGGGGCCGACACGCACCACCGAGAAGTCGGACGTGCCGCCGCCGATGTCGGCCACCAGCACGGTCTGCTCGCGCTCGGCCGTGCGCTCGAAGTCGAACGCAGCGGCGATCGGCTCGTACTGAAAGCTCAGCTCGGTGAAGCCCACAGCGTGCGCCGCCGACGCCAGCGCCGCCTGCGCCTGCGCGTCGCGCAGCGGGTCGGCGTCGACGAAGAACACCGGCCGGCCGAGCACCGCCCGCGAGATTGCTGCACCGGCCTGCGCCTCGGCCAGCGTCTTCAGGTGCTTCAGGTAACCGGCGATGACGTCGAGGTACTTCACGCCCCGGCCGGCGCCCACGTCGGTGGTCTGCTCGACCAGGTCGGAGCCGAGGATGCTCTTCATCGAGCGCATCAGGCGGCCGTCGAGCCCGTCCACGTAGGCCGCGACGGCGGCGCGGCCGAAGGCACGCGGCGGGCCGTTCGTCTCCGGCCCTTCGGCAAGGTAGAACACGGCCGTCGGCATCGTGCGATGGCCGGGTTCCAGTTCGACCAGCCGGGTCTGGCCGCCCTCGCCGTCGGCAATCGCAACCGCTGAATTCGAGGTGCCGAAATCGATCGCGCAGTAAGGACGTGAGGCGCCAGAGGCTGGGGCGGAGCGGGCCGGTTTTGGGACGCGGGGCATGGCGAGCGGCGGGCGTGCAGAGACGCGGCGAGAGCGGGCGGGCGCGGATTGTAGTCGTGGCGCCGCGCCTGTCCCCGCGCCGCGCAACGGCGACGAAGGCGCAGCGGCGACCGTGGCGCGGCGCACACGCTTGCGGCGCGTGCGCGCCGGCCTGTCAACCGGGGCCGGATAAAATTCGTTCAACAGGCCGGTTCGCTGCTGGGTGCAGCGCGTTCCCCTGGGACCGCGGGCGAATTGTCGCCTGTGGCAGATTTCCATCGTTCGGAGAGCCCGTCAATGACTTCACGTCGCCAGTTCATCCAGATTGTTCCCTTCGCCAGTGCCGCGTTGCTGGCCAGCCGCGGCGTGTTCGCCGCCGACCTGCCGCTGGTCGACGAGAAAGACCCCCAGGCTGCCGCACTCGGCTACGTGGCCGACGCTGCCAAGGCCGACAAGGCGAAGTTCAAGAACTTCGCCGCCGGCCAGAACTGCGGCAGTTGCCAGCTTTTCCAGGGCAAGCCGGGCGAGGCCGCTGGCCCCTGTCCGCTGTTCGCGGGCAAGCACGTCACCGCCAAGGGCTGGTGCAGCGCCTTCGCCAAGAAGACCTGAGGCCGCGGCGGCCCTTCGCGGCCGCCCGGGCCTGGCAAGCACCGCGCCGGTCACGCTCGATCAATCGCTGACCGAGCGGTTAAGATCGTCGGTTCGCGCCTGTAGCTCAATGGATAGAGTACTGCCCTCCGAAGGCAGGGGTTGCTGGTTCGATCCCAGCCGGGCGCACCATCAATGCGTTTCTGCCGTTCAAGGACTGTCCCGTTTCGGGCAGTCCTTTTGCTTTTGGCGGACCGCACTTTGGCGGATCGAACCGCTTCACGGCCCGGGTTGCGAGCGGCTGCGGCCGGCGGGCACTGTGGCAGAGCCGGTGGCCCGCTCGGACCCGTCGGCAGCCGGCGCGGCGAGCGCCGGCCCGAGCAGGCGCAGCACGGCCGCACCCATCGCGCTCGACGCGCCTGGCGTTGCCGGGCCCAGCCCGAAGGCGTCCAGACACTGGCCCTCGACCAGCAACGTCGCATAGCCATGCACCGCCGCCCAGGCGAGGAGCATGCGCTGGGGCAGGTCGTCGGGCGGCAGGCCGCGCTCGGCCATCAGCGCGGTCAGGCAGTCGCGCAACGGCTCGCTGGTGCGCTGGCCGGCGCGTTGAAGTTCGGCATCGTCGGGCGCCAGCCGGTCGCGACCGAACATCAGCTCGAAGTGGGCTGGGTGCGCCAGCGCAAAGTCGATGTAGGCCAGGCCGACGGCTGAAAGCCGCGCCTGCGCATCCGGCAGAGCCGCAGCGCGGTAGCGCTGCATCAGGTCGGCCATGCGGTCGAAGCCAACGGTCGCAAAGGCGGTTAGCAGGCCGCGCGCATCGCCGAAGTGGTGGGCCGGTGCGGCATGCGAAACACCGGCCCGGCGGGCGCATTCGCGCAGCGTGAAAGCGGCCACGCCACGCTCGAGCAGCAGGGCCTCGGCCGCCGCCAGCAGCGCCTCGTGCAATGCGCCGTGGTGGTAGGCCCCCACCGCACGCGCGGCAACGCGGTTCGCGCTGGGCGCGCCGCTCGCCGGATCACGGGCGACGGCGCGGCGCGGCGCCAGGGAGGGCAGCGCCGGCCCGTGTGGGCGTGCGGGCTTGGGCCAGGAGGACATCGCCGAAGTGTATCTTGACAGCGTCTACTTCGGCCGCTAGAGTCGCCGCATCTTGACACTGTAAAGACAGGCGCGACCATGACCCCTGCTTCCTGGTTTGGAATCGCCAACCCGCTGGCCGCCGCGGGCTGGCTGGTGCTGGCGCTGGCGCTGTTCGTGCCGGCCGCCTCGCCCTGGCGGGCGCGGCTGCTCGGCCTTGCCGGGCGCGTGCTGCCGCTGCTGCTGAGCGCCGGCTACGTGGCCGCGCTGCTGGCTTCGTGGGGCAGCGCCCCGGGCGGCAGCTTCTCGTCGCTCGAGGGCGTGGCCACGCTGTTCAGTTCTCGCGGCGTGCTGCTCGCCGGCTGGGTGCACTACCTGGCGTTCGACCTGTTCATCGGCCGCTGGGCCGCGGACGACGCGCTGTCTCGCGGCGTCAACCGCTTCGCCCTGCTGCCATGCCTGTTCCTGATTTTCATGTTCGGCCCGCTCGGCTTGCTGCTGTACTTCGGGCTGCGCCAGACGCGGCCTGCGGGGAGGTGAACATGGCGGCCGACCTTGCCTCCCGACATTCGCTGCACCTGCCGCCCGGCGCCGCTCCACCCAGCCTCTGGCGGGTGATGCGCGAGCGCACGCCGGCCCTGCTCTGGGTTGCGCTGGCGATGGCGCTGCTGTCGCTGCCGCTGCTGTGGGCCGGCCTGTTCGACCCGCGCCAGTTCAACGGCGCGGGCGTGTGGGTCAAGCCCTGGAAGTTCATGGTCTCCAGCGCCATCCATCTGGCCTCGCTGGCCTTCTTTGCGGCGCTGCTGCGGCCGGCCGACGTGCCGCGCCGCGGGCTGAAGTGGTTGAGTGCGGTGGCCGTGCTCACGGCGATCTTCGAGGTGGCCTACATCGGCTGGCGCGCGGCGCGGGGCGAGGCCTCGCACTTCAACCTCGCGAGTCCTTTCGCGGCCGCGATGTACAGCCTGATGGGCGTGGCCGCGGTGATGCTGTCGGGCTGCTCGGCGGTGCTCGGCGTCTGGGTGGCGCGGGCGCGAAGCTTCCCGCTCGGGCGCGCGATGCAGCACGGCGCGGCGATCGGGCTCGTGCTCAGCTTCGCGCTCGGCACCTCGCTCGGCGGCTATCTGGCGGCGCAGAGCAGCCACTGGGTCGGTGGCAGCGCAAGCGATGCCGGCGGGCTGCCCGTGGTGCTGTGGTCGCGTGACGGTGGCGACCTGCGGGTGGCGCACTTCTTCGGCCTGCACGCGATGCAGCTCGTGCCGCTGGCGGCCTGGGCACTGAGCCGGGTGCTGCGACCGGCGGCCGCGCTCGCATCGACCTGGGCCTTCGCCGCGGCCTACTCGGCGTTGACGCTGTTCACCTTCATCCAGGCCTTGGCCGGGCGGCCTTTTCTGTAAGCCGGGGCGCCCGCGGCCGATGGCGAACGGGCCGGGGCGGGCTTGGCGTTCGCGACGGCCCGCCGAGCGCAAGCGGCACGCGGCGCGGGCGAGTCGCTGCGGCGTCGGCCCATCGCAGCGCAGTACTCGCGGTGCTATCGTGGCTGGCCGATTCGCCCCCCGCCATTGCGCCGCCCCTTGACCGCCCTCCACCCTGCCCTGGGAGCGCTGCCGCCCCCACGTAGACGGACCCGCCTCCACCGAGCAAGACTCGTCGGGGTGCTGGCTGCGCACCGCGCAAGGCTCGGCACGGTACTGGTTACGGCGGCCCTGGTCGGCTGCGCGGCCGCGCCGCCGCAAGGCGCCGGCCGGCCCGACGCGGCAGCGGCCACTCCCGCCACGGGCACGATGGCCCGGCCTGGCTCGGCTCCCGCCAGCGAGCGTGACGGGCCCGATGCGCAGCCGCCGCCCGACCTGGCCAGCCGCCCCGACGCTGAACCGCGGGTCGAGGCGATCCGCGCTGGCGGGCCGAACAAGCCCTATGAAGCGCTGGGCCGCAGCTATGTGCCGATGACTCAGGACGGCCCGTTCGTCGAGCGCGGCCTGGCATCGTGGTACGGGCGCAAATTCCACGGCCGGCGCACCGCCAGCGGCGAGCTCTACAACATGTACGAGATGACCGCAGCCCACCCGACGCTGCCGATCCCGAGCTATGCCCGCGTCCGCAACCCGGCCAACGGCCGCGAGGTGGTGGTGCGCGTCAACGACCGCGGCCCGTTTCATCCGGGCCGCATCATCGACCTCAGCTACACCGCCGCACTCAAGCTCGACCTGCTTCGCGGCGTGGCCCCGGTGGAGATCGAGCGCATCACGCAGGACGATATCCGCAGCGGCGCCTGGCGGCGCGGCGCGCCGGACGTGGTGGTGGCGGTGGCGTCTGGTCCGGCATCGGCGGCAGCGGTGCCTGGTCCGGCCTCGGCATCGGTTCTGGCCGCAGCGCCGCCGCCGCCCCTCGAACCGGCCGCCCCCGTCGCCGAGCCTGCCCGGCGCGCTTACACCGGCCAGGCCAAGGGCTACTGGGTGCAGGTCGGCGCGTTCCGCGACCGTGGCGGGGCCGAGGCCTTCCAGCGCCGCATCGCCAGCGAACTCGATTGGCTGGCGCCCTTGCTGGCGATCTTCGACGAAGCCTCGGTGCACCGGCTGCAGGCCGGCCCCTATGCCAGCCGCGACGATGCCAGCAGCACCCTGCAGCGCATCCGCGACTCATTGCAACTCGTGCCGGTGATCGTCGAGCGGCGCTAGGCCCCGCAGCCGAAGGAAGGTTGCGGCCGGCCCCGCAACCGCCCCACGATCTAGGGCTTTCGACGCCTCCGCCGTGCGCCCATCATCCTGGGCCCCGCACCGACGGCAGCGGCTTGCATCGCGCCACCCCGGCGCCGACCCCGGAGACGACCATGGCCACCAAGCAAGTCAAGGCAGGTGCCCCGCGCGCGCACCCGGCGCTGTCAATGCACCTCGGCCTCAATGCCGTCAGCGGCCCCGCCTACGGCGGCTGGACCGGGCCGCTCGCCGCCTGTGAATTCGACGCCATCGACATGGCCGCGATCGCCCGCCAGCAAGGCATGAAATCGACCCTGCTGCTCACGAAAAAGGCGACCCGTGCAGCCCTGTTGGCGGGCATGCGCGCCGCGGCCAAGACGCTGCAGGCAGGCGACCTGTTCTTCCTCAGCTACTCCGGCCATGGCGGCCAGGTGCCCGACGTAACCGGTGAAGAGGCCGACAAGAAAGACGAAACCTGGTGTCTCTTCGACGGCCAGTTGATCGACGACGAGCTGTATTTCGAGCTCGGCCGCTTCGGCACCGGCGTGCGCGTGCTCGTACTCTCGGACAGTTGCCACAGCGGCACCGTCACCCGCGAAGTGCCGCAGATGAGCGACTTCCCCGTCAACCAGCGGCCCAAGCTGATGCCCGAAGCGGTGGCGATGCGCGCCTACCGCGAGAACAAGGCGTTCTACGACAAGCTGCAGCGCGATGTGGCGGCGGCGGCCGGTGACAAGGCGGTCGATCCCGATGCCGCGCTGGCGCAGGTGGCGGTCAGCGGCCGGCTGTCGGCGATCGTCAAGAAATTCAATCCGCGGGTGCTGCTGATCTCGGGCTGCCAGGACAACCAGACCTCGATGGACGGCGACCACAACGGCGCCTTCACCGAACAATTGCTCAAGGTCTGGAACCACGGCACGTTCGACGGCAACTATGCGCAGTTTCACGCCCGCATCCGGGCCCGGCTGCCGGGCAGCCAGTCGCCCAACCTGTTCACGCTCGGCGCGGCGGGCCGCTTCCTGGCGCAGAAGCCGTTCACGGTCTGATCCACCCCATGACGCCGCCACCGCGCCTTCGGCCACCGGCCGTCGCGGGCTGAGCGTCCGCCGGCGCCGCGACGCCGCCCCTGCCCCGGAGGCCGCCATGCCCAACCCCGTCTCGCTCAAGCTCATCGGTCGCAAGGCGCCGGCCACCTTGCCGGAGATGCTTCGCAGCGCCTCGCGCAGCGCGGGCACGCCGGCCGCCGATCCGTTCCTGCCGCCGGGCTACCTCACACCGCGGGCGAGCTTCGACGTGGGCAGCGCCGCGCGCGGCGCCGCCGAAGGGGCGGGCGAGCAGCAGCACGTCGCGGCCGCCGACGAAGTGCTCGTGATCGAGCTCGCCGACGGCAGCACCTTCATCACCACCGCCGACAGCCTCAAGGCCTCGCTGGAGCGAACCCGGCCCGACCTGATCGGCCCGCGCGGCGAGATCCTGTTCGAGCGGCTGCGCACCGAGGGCACGGCCTCGCGCGGCTTCATCGGCGAGGCCATTGGCGGGCTGGTGAGCAAGGTCTTCGCGATCGGCGTGGGCGAGGCCCGCGACGCGATCATCGACGCGGCCTGCGCCAAGCTCGGCAGCATCGAGGGCATCGGCGTCACCTGGGCCGGCACCAAGGCGCTGATGTGGGCGATCGAGTCCAAGCTCGACCGCGAGCCGGGTCTTTATCACTGGACCGGCACCAGCCGCGAGGCGCGCGACCTGGAGCCGCTCAACGTGGCCGAACTCGCCGACGCGGCGTCGAAGGCCCAGCCGGTGCTCGTGTTCGTGCACGGCACCGGTTCGAGCACGCTCGGCAGCTTCGGCGACCTGCAGTCGGGCGAGCGCGACGTGTGGGCGGCGCTGGAGCGGCACTACAGCGGCGGCGTGTTTGCGTTCGAGCACCGCAGCCTGAGCGAAAGCCCGATCGAGAACGCGCTCCAACTCGCCCGCGCGCTGCCGGCAGGCACCCGGCTGAGCCTGGTCTCGCACTCGCGCGGCGGCCTGGTGGCCGACCTGCTGTGCCTGGGCGACTTCGAGCCGCTGATCGACCACTTCGAGTCCGAACTGCCCGGCACCGGCGACGCCGACGCAGCCGAGGCGAAGCGCGTGCTGCACGAACTCGGCAGCGCCCACGCCGAGCACCGCGCCCAGTTGCGCGACCTCGCCGCCGAGCTGCGGGCCAAGCAGTTCGTGCTCCAGCGCTACGTGCGCGTAGCCAGCCCGGCGCAGGGCACGCGCCTGGCCAGCGGCAACTTCGACCTGTTCCTGTCCGGGCTGCTGACGCTGATCGGCCAGGTGCCGTTCTTCTTCGGCAACCCGCTCTACTCGGCGTTCAAGCGGGTCGTGCTCGAGATCGCGCGGAACCGCACCAACCCGCACCTCGTGCCCGGCATCGAGGCGATGCTGCCCGATTCGCCGATGGCGAGCTTCCTGCGCGCCGCGCCGGTGCTGCCCGGCATCGAGATGGCGGTGATCGCAGGCGACATCGAAGGCGGCAACCTGCTCAAGCGCTTCGGCCTGCTGCTGACCGACTTCCTGCTGTTCGACAACACCGACAACGACCTGGTCGTAGACACCGCGGCCATGCTCGCCGGCATCGCGCCGCAGGCCGGCTCGCGGGCGCTGTTCGACCGTGGCGCCGAGGTCTCGCACTTCAACTACTTCAGCAACGCCGACACGCGCGCCGCGTTGCGCGATTGGCTGGTCGCCCCCGAGGTGGCGCGGCTGAAGGCCTTCAGCGCCCTGCCCGGCCGGTTCGAGGACATGGATGCGCTGGTCGAGGCGGCACATCTGCGCTCGATCGCCAGCCAGCGCGGCAGCGCGGTGGCTGACCTGCCGATCGTCGTCGTACTGCCCGGCGTGATGGGATCGCACCTGTGGGTCAGGACTGGCCCCCGAGACGCCTCCGGCGTCGTCCCCCCGAGGGGGAGCCCGGCCGGCTTGGGGCGGCCCGGCGCCGACCGGGGCGACGACCGGGTCTGGTTCGACCCGGCCGACATCGCCGTCGGCGGGCTCGCAAAAATCGCCTGGGGCCAAGGCGGCGTCGAGGCCGAGAAGCTGTTCAGCATGTTCTACGGCAAGCTGTGCGAACACCTCGCGGCAAGCCACCGTGTCGAGCCGTTCGCCTACGACTGGCGGCAGCCGCTGGACGTGCTGGCCGAGCGCCTCGGCGAGTTTCTCGACCGCCTGCTGAAGCAAACCACGCAGCCGGTGCGCCTGCTCGCGCACAGCATGGGCGGGCTGGTGGTGCGCGCCTGCATCCACAAGCGGCGCTCGGTGATGGACCAGCTGATGCAGCGCGACGGGGCGCGCTTCGTGATGCTCGGCACGCCCAACCAGGGCGCGTACTCGATGGTCGAGAACCTGCTCGGCAAGGGCAGCACCTTGCGCACGCTGGTGCGGCTGGACGTGCAGCACGACATGCAGCAGGTGCTGGAGATCGTCAGCGGCTTTCGCGGCGCGCTGCAGCTGCTTCCAAAGCCCGGCTTCGTCGACATGTTCGAGGGCGAGCCCGAAGGCGGCCAGCGCTACGACCTGCACAACGCCGCGACCTGGAGCGAGTTCCAGCCGAAAGTGCGCGACCTCTGGTTCGGTGACGCTCACTCGGCCACGCCGGCGCAAGACGTGCTCGACGCGGCCGCCTGGCTGTGGCGCCAGGATGGCGTGGCCCGCCCCGCACTGCCGGCCGAGTACGAGGCCAAGAGCGCCTATGTGTTCGGCCAGGCCCGCAACACGCCCTGCGGCGTGCGCGAGCAGGACGGCCGGCTGAAGATGGTCGGCACCACGCGCGGCGACGGCACGGTGAGCTGGGAGTCGGGCCGCATCGACCACGTCGGCAGCTACTACTACCTGCCGGCCGAACATGGCGACCTGCCTTCGACCAGCGACTATTTCCCGGCGCTGTCGGAACTGCTCGTCACCGGCGCCACGCGCGGCCTCGCCAGCAGCCCGCCGGCCGAGCGCGCGATCGAGCAACCGCGGCCTGTGACCTACGACGCCGGCCCGCCGACCACCGACGGCGGCGAGGCGCTGGCGCGCGGGCTGATGGGCGGGCAACCGCGCAGCCGGGTCGCGGCGCGGCCGAAGCGCCGCCTCGAAGTCGCCGTCAAGGCGATGGACCTGCGCTTCCTGGCCAGCCCGATCATGGTCGGCACCTACGAGCAAGACCCGATCGCCGGGCCGCTCGCGCTCGTGGACCGCGAGCTGCTCGACGGCGACCTGAGCCAACGGCGCAGCCTGGGCTTGTACGCCGGGCC
The DNA here is from genome assembly GCA_031417295.1 of bacterium. GTDB lineage: Bacteria > Pseudomonadota > Gammaproteobacteria > Burkholderiales > Burkholderiaceae_C > CAIKUF01. Next base: position 11,155 of record JANOVJ010000378.1, read on the forward strand.
GCTGGGCACCGCCAGCGTGGTGCTGCGCGTGCCCAACGTGCAAGAGCGCCAGCGCGGCAGCTTGAGTGGCGCGGTGATCATCGGCCTCGGCGCCTACGACGGCGCG
>JANOVJ010000379.1:0-5538 GCA_031417295.1 bacterium
GTCGGCGAATGCAGAGTCGGTGACCGGTCGATTTCTCGCCCACCCGCTGAAGCACCCGCTGCAAAAGCGGCGCGCGATCCACAGCAAGGACAAGGCGCTGTCGGTCAAGGGCGCGTCGCTGCACAACTTGAAGGCGCTCGATGTGCGCTTTCCGCTGCAGCGCCTGGTGGCCGTGACCGGCGTCTCGGGCTCCGGCAAGAGCACGCTGGCGCGCGACGTGCTGCTGTCCAGCGTGTCGGCCCTCGTGTCGTCGCGCGGCAAGGCCGCACCGACCGGCTGCGCGCGCCTCGACGGCTGGCAGTCGGTCGATCGCGTGCTCGAAGTCGATCAGACGCCGATCGGCAAGACGCCGCGCTCCTGCCCGGCCACCTACATCGGCTTCTGGGACACGATCAGGAAGCTCTTCGCCGAGACGCTGGAAGCCCGCGCGCGCGGCTACGGCCCGAGCCGCTTCTCCTTCAACACCGGCGGTGCCGGCGGCGGGCGCTGCCCCGACTGTGAAGGCCAGGGCCTGCGCACGATCGAGATGAGCTTCCTGCCCGACGTGAAGGTGCCCTGCGACACCTGCCACGGCCAGCGCTTCAACGCCGAGACGCTGGCGGTGAGTTGGCGCGGCCGCAGCATCGGCGAGGTGCTGAAGATGGAGGTCGATGAGGCGGTGGAGTTCTTCGCCGCGATGCCCAACATCGCCCACCCGCTGCAACTGCTGAAGGACGTGGGCCTGGGCTATCTCACGCTCGGGCAAGCCTCACCGTCGCTCTCCGGCGGCGAGGCGCAGCGGATCAAGCTCGTCAGCGAACTCGTCAAGGTGCGTGACGACATCACCCGCCGCGGCCAGAAGCCGCCGCACACGCTGTACGTGCTCGACGAGCCCACGGTCGGCCTGCACATGGCCGACGTGGAGAAGCTGACCCGCGTGCTGCACCGGCTCGTCAACGGCGGCCACAGCGTGATCGTGATCGAGCATGATCTCGATGTGATCGCCGAGGCCGATTGGGTGATCGACCTCGGTCCCGAGGGCGGCGACGCCGGCGGGCGCATCGTCGCCGAAGGCACGCCGGAGCAGGTGGTTGCCAGCGGCAGCCATACCGGGGTGGCGCTGGCGCCGGTGCTGGCGCGGCAGTAGCCTGGCGACAAGGAGGCAGGCGCCCTCCAGCATCAGAACTTGTACGCTGCGGTCATGTAGACGAATCGGCCGCGCGGGTCGTACTGGCTGGCGTCATAGCCGGTCTGGAACTGGTTCGATGCCGGGATGAAGAAGTCCGGCGTGCCCTGGTTGAAGATGTTGCGCGCGCCGAACGTCAGGTTCAGGTTCTTGATGCCGGCCCAGGCCACCTGAAGATCCCAGGTCGACAGATACCCCATGTCGGTCAGGTTGCCGGCATCGTTGACGCCGGTGTGGTAGCCGGTCCCGTACTGGTTGGCCAGCGTCGTCGCCCAGGCGCCCTGCGTCCAGGTGGCCGACAGATACTGCTTGTAGCGCAGCACCACGCCGACCCCGTCAAGCCCAGCCGTCGACGGCACCACCGGGTTGCAGGCCGGCGTGCCGTCGCAGATCGTGCCGACCTTGTGCGATGTCGGCGCATCCGGCTGGCTCTGGTCGAACTTGATGTAGTAGGTGCTGTTCAGGCCGATGTCGAGACGGCCCGGGCCGAGGTTCTCGCGGTAGCGGATGTCGAAGTCCAGGCCCTCGGACTTCATCGTGCCGGTGTTCAGAAGCAGTGCTGTCGTGGTCACGATGTTCCCACCCGCGTCGCGAACCACTGCGTCCTTGTAGGCCGGGTTCCCCAGAAAGTTCTGGTTCACGATGAACTGCGTTGTCGGCTTCGAGATGACGCTGGCGATTTCGATGTTGAAGTAGTCGACCCCGATCGACAGCGACGGCATCGCCTGCCACACGCCGCCGAGCGACCATTGCCTGGAGGTTTCGGGCTTCAGCTCCTGGTTGCCGCCGCCAAACTCGTTGACTTGCAGATCGCGCCCGGCGGCCCCGGGAAAGGCCGGGTCGTTGAACTGGGCCGAGGTGCCGAGGGTCTGCGGTGTCCACAGGTCGGTCAGTGTCGGGGCGCGGAATCCCGTGCCGTACGAACCCCGCAGCAACACGGCTGTGACCGGCTGGTAGCGGACGTTGGCCTTGTAGGTGCTCGTCGAACCGACGTCGCTGTAACTGTCGTAGCGTGCGGCGAGGTTCAGGTCGAGGTTCTTGATGACCGGAATGTTCAACTCCCCGAACAGGCCGGTAATGTTTCGCCTCACGTCGATCGGCTTGGTCGCGCCGCCGAGGCCGGCGATGTCACCCAAAAGCAGGGCTGCGCTCGGGTTCAGCTGCAAATTCTCCTTGCGGTACTGGTAGCCCGCGGCGTAGGCCATGTCGCCTGCCGGCAGGCTGACCACGTTGCCCGATACCGTGGCGTCGAAATTCGTCGAGCGCGATGTCGCGTTGAGCGTCGGGCCGACATACCTCGCTGGCGCCACGGCGGCGAGGAAGGCCGCCGACTGGGTGGGTGCCCACGGGTTCCAGTCGCTCGCCGGGTCCTGCGTCGCCTTGGCGTAGGCCACTTGCGAGAAGTAGCCGTTGCTGACCGAACCCGCCACCTTGCTCAGGTTCTGCGCGACGCCGACGTTGTAGTCCTGGCCCAGAACGTCACCCCGGACCCCGATCACGAGGCGGCTTTGCGTCGAGGTGTCTTCGTTCGTTCGCGGCCCGAACAGGAAGGTGCGATCGGTGACGCCGATCGGCTTGCCGTCCAGATCCGCCAGGCCGTTGGCCTTGAAATAGTCGGACGCGAGCTTGTAGTTCGGATTCGGTGCGCCGTTGGGCAGGAACGGTCGCAGCAGCAGCACCGGGTCGATGCCCTGGCGCACGAACTCGTCGTCGGTGAGCAGGAAGCTCGTGCGCACCGGGCTCGGCTGATACGTGGTGGTGGCAACGGAGCGGGAATAGACCCCGTCCATGAAGAGCTCGGCGTTCTCGTTGAGCTTGAAGGCGAAGTTGCCGGTGAAGGCGCTCACCGTCGATGCGCCCAGCAAGCCGACGTCGGGCGACGAATCGTACTGGCAGTACGGCTTGCCCAATGAGGTGGTGCCGGCGTCGAACATCTTGATGTCGGCGCACTTGCCCAGGGCCGCCTTCGGGTTGCCGAAGCCCTGCGACGCGCTGCCGCCGGAGTAGCCCGGCCCCGGGCCGACGCCCGGAATCCAGTGGCCCTGGATGTTGCCCTGGCCGGTCGCCGCATTGACGTAGGTGCCCGGGATGTTGCCGTTGGCCGCGAAGGCGCGGTCCCGGCCGAACAGGTCGGCGTTGTTCGAATACTGGTAGCCGAGCGTCAGGTTGTAGCGGTCCTTGCTCAGGTCGCCGAAGCCGCCGACGACGTTCACCTGGTACTGCTGCCCGCCGCCGCTCTGGGTCGGCGTGCCGTAGGTGCCGCCGATCTGCAGCCCTTGAAAGTTCTTCGTCAGGATGAAGTTCACGACGCCGGCCACCGCATCCGAGCCGTAGATCGCCGACGCACCGTCTTTCAGGATCTCGACGCGCTCGATCGCCGCCAGGGGAATGTTGTTGACGTTCACCGAAGCGCCGCCGCCGCCGGCGAAGGCGGCCAGGCGCCGGCCATTGAGCAGCACCAGCGTGCGCTCTTCGCCCAGCCCGCGCAGCGAAACGCCGGAGGCGCCGTAGGTCGAGAGACTGACGCCGGTGGAATTCTGCGTCTGGCCCGATGACGACATCGCCGACACCGTCTGCAGCAACTGTTCGGTGGTCTGGACACCGAGCCGGTCGATCTCGGTCCGGGTGATGATCTGCACTTGCAGCGCGCCCTCGGACTCGACACGCTTGATCGACGAGCCCGTGATCTCGACGCGGTCGAGCTGTGCCGTTTGCGCAAAGGCGGGCAAGGCGCCCAGCGTGAGGCCGGTCAGGCCGCCACCGAAAGCGAGTGCGAGGGCTTTGCAGACTCTGGTCTTCTTGAGCATGGGGACTCCTGTTTGAAGGGTGGCTACGAAATTCCTCGGCCGACGGCTGCGGGTGTGCGCTGTGCGCGGTGCGCGCTGGCGGCGCCGAAAGCGGATCGACCGTCGAAGGGGTCGGGCACGGGCGCCGGCTCGAACGACAGGCAGTAGCCGCGCCCGTGAACTGTGTCCAGCCGCACCCCGGTGACGCCCGTGGCGCGGAGCGCCTTGCGGATCCGGGAGACGTGGACATCGACGCCGCGACCGGTGCCGACGGCCCGGCTTTGCAGCACACGGGCGATGGTTTCCCGGTGCACGAACTGGCCGCACCGGGTCGCCAGCAGGAACAGCAATTCGAACTGGTGCGGCGTCAGCGCGAGGGCCTGGTCGCCGACGATCGCCGTGCCATGGCGCGCGTTCATGAGCAGCGGCCCGATCGACACCTCGATAGCCTCGGCCTGGGGCTCGGCGCTCGTTTCGATGAGCCGGCGCAGCCGGGCGGCGATCAGGCGCCCCGACGCCGGCAGCGTGACGATGTCGCTCGCGCCCGATTCAAGTGCGGCCAGCTGGGACGCTTCGTCCAGCGCCCGCGCCAGCACCACCAGCGGGGAACGCGACCGGCGCTGCAGCCGCTGCAGCGCGACGATGGTGTGCGGCCCGAAACTCTCGGCGTCGAGCACGATCGCGTCGAAGCGCCAGTGCTGCATCAATGCCAGGGCGGCCTCGCACGAAGCGACCGTGTGCGGCTTGAAGTCGAACCCGGCCAGCTCGCGCTGCAGCCGCTGCGCGGGGTCGGTTTCGCGTTCGACGATGAGGCAGGCGTAATGCATGAAACGAATATAACTGCATATGCAGTCAAATAAAATCGCCACGCCGAAAAAATATGCGTACGCAGCTAGAATCGACGCCATGGATGTCGTTGACAAGTACCATTTGCGCGGCTTCGACTGCGTGTGCGGCAACCTGCGGATGGCCGCGCGCGCCGTCACGGCGGTGTACGACAGGCACCTGCGCAGCGCTGGCCTGCAGGCGAGCCAGCTCGCTGTGCTGTGGGCCGTGGCCGGCATGGAGGGTGCGTCGGCGAAGGACATTGCGGCCAAGATCGCGATGCACGACACGGCGCTGGTGCGCAACCTGCGCGTGCTCGAAGGGCGGGGCTGGGTATCGGTCGGCGTCGGGGCCGACCGGCGCCAGCGGCTGTTCAGCTTGACGGCCGAAGGGCGGCGTGTCTTTGCCGAGGCGATGCCGCTTTGGGCCGCGGCGCAGCGGGAAGTCGCGGCGGCGCTCGATGGCGGTGTCGAGCCCATGAACGCAAAGTTGTTGCGGCTGGTGCGAAAGGTAGCCTGAGGGCCCTCGACGACACCGAGGGCGAAGTCATGGTGGACCAGGTTCGTCGGGCCACTGCGCCCGCAGCAACTCCATCAACTGAGTCGCGTCGATCGCCGTCGTCGCGTCCTGCCCGCTCAAGATGCCCTCTGCCAGGCCGTGCTTGCTGTGGCTCAGGTGCACGGTTTTCTCATCGACCGAACCCTGTGTCACGTGGCGCTACACCGTCACCGGCCGCTGCTGGCCCGCCCGCCACCGTTCGCG
>JANOVJ010000380.1:0-8029 GCA_031417295.1 bacterium
CGTGGCGATGCTCGAGCAGGCGCACGGGCGGCTGCCGCAGGCGCTGGCCGCGCTCGACCGCGCCGAGCCGTGGCTCGGCGGCGAAGGCGCCCAGGGCCTGAGCCTGCGGGTGCGTTGCATGGCCTTCCTGGCCCGGGCCGACTTGCAGCAGCGCGTTGGCAACGCCGCGCAGGCGCTTGCCGCGATGCGGGTCTGGCAGGGGCTGCACCTGGCGCGCGCCGAGCTGGCCTCGCGGGCGCGATACCAGGCCGCGACGCTGCAGACCGAATTGCTGCGTCTGCAGCACAAGCTCGACGAGAACGACGCGCGACGCCGCGCCACCGAGCGCGCGCAGGCCGAGCTGGAGGCCATCAACGAGCAGCTCTCGCGCAAGGTCGGCGAGGTGCAGGCGCTGCAAGCCGAGTTGACGCAGCAGGCCACGCGCGACTTTCTGACCGGCCTGTTCAACCGCCGCCACCTGAACGACGCGCTGCCCTCGATGCTGGCGCTGGCGCAGCGCGACCGGCAGCCGCTGGCGGTCGCGATCCTCGACCTCGACCGCTTCAAGGTCGTCAACGACGAGCACGGCCATGCCGCAGGCGACGCGCTGCTGGCCGCGTTCGGCCGGCTGCTGATCGAGCACGGCCGCAAGAGCGATGTGGCCTGCCGCTACGGCGGCGAGGAGTTCTGCCTGCTGATGCCGCGCACCGACGCCGCTGCCGCCTGCCGCAAGGTCAACACCCTGCTCAAACTCTGGCGCGGCGAGAGCTTCGCGCTCGGCCGCATGATGCTCACCGGGCTGACCTTCTCGGCCGGCGTGTGCGACTCGCGCCAGGCACCGCCCTCGGCGGCAGCGCTGCTGAAGGTGGCCGACGACGCGCTGCTCGCTGCCAAGCAACTCGGCCGCAACCGCGTCTTGCCGGCGGGCGCCCGGCAATCCGTGCCGGCGTAGCGAACGCGGTGCGGGCACCGCCCACGGCTGGGGCCTACGGCCGGCGCCGCAGCCTGTCGATCTCCTGCTGCATGTCGCTCGTGAGCTGCGAGTAAATGCGCAGTTGGTCGCCCGCAGCGCGCAGCCGGTCGGCAAGGCGCTTCGCCACCGCCGTCATCAGCCTGGCACCGACGCCAGGATGCTCACGCAGCAAGCCCTCCAGGGCCTCGCGCGACAGCCCGGCGGCCTCGATACTCGTCGCGGCGACACAGCTCACCGACCGCGGCTCGCCGTCGAGCAGCCCCATCTCGCCGAGCAGGCTGCCCGGGCCAAGCACGGAGATCGACACCGCATCGGCCTGGCCGACCTGCAGCGTTTCCACCGAGACCTCGCCGCTCAGCAGCAGCAGCATGTAGCCGGTGTGGACCTGGTCGCCCTCACGCATCATGGTGGCGCCCGCCGGGTAGCTCACCAGGCGCATGTAGGCGACGACGCAGCTCGCCTCGGCAGCGGTCAGTGCGGTCAGCGCGCTGGGCGTTCGCAACAACTCGACCGCGGCTTGCGCAAGCGCGGGCGCCTCGGCGATCGGGCGGGTGCGGCGGGCGGGCGCGGCGGCGGCAGCGATCGAGGGGGCGGGGCTTTGATCCATGGCGCGGTCGCTCGGTACAGCCCGCATTGTGCGGTATCGCGTTGGCACCGCCAGCCCGTCGCGCCGCGTCCCGCCGCAAGCGGCAGCTTGGCACCTTGGCGACTGCCGACGCGGCGGTTCGGCGCTAGCCTGCGGACTTTGGCCTGGAGACTTCGCATGACCGACCTGTTCTCGCTTCAAGGCCGCACGGCCCTCATCACCGGCGGCTCGCGCGGCATCGGCCGCATGATCGCGGCGGGCTTTCTGGCCCGCGGCGCGCGGGTCTACATCTCGGCGCGCAAGGCCGAGGCGTGCGACGCGACGGCGGCCGAGCTTTCGGCGCTCGGCCCTTGCGTCTCGCTGCCGGCCGATGTGTCCACGCTCGCCGGCGCGCAGGCGCTGGCAGCTGCTTACGCGGCGCGCGAGCCGCAGCTCGACATCCTGGTCAACAACGCCGGCGCGGCCTGGGGCGCGGCGTTCGACGAGTTCCCGGAAAGCGGCTGGGACAAGGTGGTGGACCTGAACCTGAAGACGCCGTTCTTCCTGACCCAGGCCTTGATGCCGCAACTGCGCAAGGCGGCCGAGCTGCGCACCGCGAAGGTGATCAACATCGCGTCGATCGACGGCGTGTCGGTCAACTCTCAAGAGACCTATCCGTATGCCGCCAGCAAGGCCGGGTTGATCCACCTCACCAAGCGCATGTCGCTGCGGCTGATCCAGGACAACATCGCGGTCAGCGCGATTGCCCCCGGCGCCTTCGCCTCCGACATGAACCGCCTCGCGCGCGACCACGGCAGCGAGATCGCGGCCAGCATTCCGGCCGGGCGCATCGGCGTCGATGACGACATGGCCGGCGCGGCAATCTACCTCGCCTCGCGGGCCGGTGACTATGTGGTCGGCGCGACGCTGGTGGTCGATGGCGGCGTGACGCTGGCGCGCTGAGTGCCGCTGCCGCGCTCCGGTGCCGAGTGCCGCTGTAAATCGCTGGCTAAACTGCCGCTTCACCGTCCGTCCGGAGCCCAGCCGCCATGAACAGCCCGCGCCATGTCACGCTCTATCACTCGCCGAACACGCGCTCGACGGGCGCGCTGATCCTGCTCGAAGAACTCGGCGCCGACTGCGAGTTGCATGTGCTCAACATGAAGGCCGGCGAGCAGCGCGGCGCGGCCTATCTGGCCGTCAACCCGATGGGCAAGGTGCCGGCGCTGAAGCACGGCGACGCGCTCGTCACCGAGCAGGTCGCGGTGTTCCTGTACCTGGCCGACCTCTACCCCGAAGCCGGCCTGGCGCCCGCCATCGGCGACCCGCTGCGCGGGCCCTATCTGCGCTGGATGGTGTTTTACGGCTCGTGCTTCGAGCCGGCGCTGGTCGACAAGGCGATGAAGCGCGAACCGGCGCCGCCCGGGACCGCGCCGTATGGCGACTACGACACGATGCTGAAGACCCTGACCGACCAGCTCGCCGCCGGCCCCTACCTTCTGGGCGACAAGTTCAGCGCCGCCGACGTGCTGTGGGGCACCGCGCTGACCTGGACCACGAAGTTCAAGCTGGTGCCCGAACTGCCGGTGATTGCAGCCTACATGGCGCGCGTCAACGCCCGGCCGGCGGTGGCCCGTGCGCGGGCCCGGGACGCCGAACTCGCGGCCGGGCAGGAAACGGGTTGATCCCCTCTCCCCGTGGGAGAGGGTTGGGGTGAGGGCTCGCGCGGCCCACTCTGGAACGCTCCGCGAGCGCAACGTGCTGCTGGTCTCGGCGGGCTTCGCGCCGACCTTTCGCGAACGCCCGCTCGACGATCCTGAGTTGGCGCAGGCGCGGGCCGCGATCGAGTGGGTGCTTCACGCCCAGGCGCCGAACCCCGCGCTGGCGGTGGACCGGCACTGGAACCTCGTCACCGCGAACGCGCCGGCACAGCAGCTCTTGACCGGCATCGACACCGCGTTGCTCACGCCATCGCTGAATGTGCTGCGGGCCAGCCTGCACCCGGCCGGGCTGGCGCCGCGCATCGTCAACTTCGGCGAGTGGCACGGCCACGTGCTGCACCGGCTGCGGCGCCAGGTCGAGATCTCGGGCGACGCCGGGTTGGCGGCGCTGCTGGCCGAGCTCGAAGCGCTGCCGTTGCCGCCAGATGCCGCGGCGCTGCCGTCGGCGGCGCACGGCCTGCGGCTGTCGGGCGTCGTTGTCCCGCTGCAGCTTCACTCGCCGCTCGGCACGCTGTCGTTCCTGAGCACGACGATGGTCTTCGGCACCGCGGTCGACATCACGCTGTCGGAGCTGGTGCTCGAGTCGTTCTTCCCCGCCGACGCCGCGACCGCGCAGGCGCTGGCGCGGCTCGCCGCCGACGCCTCGTGATGCCGGGATCGGGCTTCGCGCTGTTCGAGACCGCGCTTGGCGCGTGCGCCATCGCCTGGGGCGAGCGCGGCATCGTGGGCATGCAACTGCCCGAGGCGAGCGAGGGCCAAAGCCGCTCGCGCATCCAGCGGCGCTTCGCCGCCGCACAAGAGGCCGCGCCGCCGCCCGAAGTGCAACGCGCGATCGACGGCATCGTCGCGCTGCTGGCGGGCAAGGCGGCCGATTTGTCGGCGGTGGCGCTCGACACGGACGCGGTGCCGGCCTTCGATCGCCGCGTCTACGCCGCTACCCGCGGCATCGCCCCCGGCGCCACGCTCAGCTACGGCCAGATCGCAGCGCAACTGGGCGATACCCGGCTGGCGCGCGAGGTTGGGCAGGCGCTCGGCCGCAACCCGTTCGCCATCGTCGTGCCGTGCCACCGCGTGCTCGCTGCCGATGGGCGGCTCGGCGGCTTTTCGGCCAGCGGCGGCGCCGCGACGAAGCAACGCCTGCTGATGATCGAAGGCGCGCGCGGCGGCGATACGCCGGACCTGTTCGACGCCCCGGCCGACGGCGCCTGAACCAGGGGTCGCGGGGCTGCGGGGAACTTGCCCACCCGGCAAGCGATCTACCTCGGCCCTGGGCAGCAGGTCAACCGCGAAGCCCGGCTTGCCGTTGATCCGTATCAGGTTGCATCGCGATCACAATTCACCCATGCGCACACTTGCCATCGCCGCTGTCGCTCTCGCGGCCGTCGTTGCCAGCCCGGCAAGCCAGGCCGGCTCGGCCTGGGTCGGTGGTGGCGGCGTCCATGTCGGCACGGGCTACGGCTATGGCGGCGGCCGCTGGGCGGGCGGCCCCTACCGGCCTTGGTACGGGCCGGGTTACGGCTACGGCGGCTGGCGCTACGGCTATCCGGGCTATGGGTTTGGCTACGGCGTCGGCTACGGGTTTGGCTATGGGGCCGGCTGGGCCCTCGCCGGGGGGTCGCCGTGGTACTGGGGCGGGCCGCCGGTCGTCTACGCCGCGCCGTCACTGCTGCCGTTCGGCTACGCCACCGCGCCCCCGCTGGCGTTCGAGGTGCAGGAACCTCCAAGCTACATCCAGCAAGCACCGCCGCAGCCGGCAGAGCAGGCGGCACCGCCGGCCCGCCAGCCGGCGGGTTTTTGGTACTACTGCACCGAGCCCGCCGGCTACCACCCGTACGTGCCGCAGTGCTCGCGGCCGTGGATCGCCGTCAACCCGAAGAGCGTGCCGGCCGCGGCCGCGCCGTAACCCCATGGACTCACGCTTCCTCGCCCGGCCCGGGGCCCTTGCCGCAGCGCTGGCTGGCCTGCTCGGGCTGAGCGCCTGCGTCTCGGTGCCGCAAGGCCCGACGGTCGCCGTGATGCCGGGCGCCGGCAAGACGCTGGACCAGTTCAACGCCGACATCAGCGTCTGCCAGCAATACGCCCAGTCGGCCGTCGCCGGCCCGACCCACGCAGCGCAGAACTACGCCGCCTCGAACGCCGTCGGCGGGGCCGCGCTGGGCGCCGTGCTCGGGGCGATGCTCGGCGCCGTCACGGGCCAGGCTGGCGCCGGTGCGGCCTGGGGCGCCGGCACCGGGCTGTTGTACGGCGGGGCCGCGGCAGGCAATGCGGGCGCCGCGTCTTCCTACACCTTGCAGCGGCAATTCGACATCGCCTACATGCAATGCATGTACGCCCACGGCGACCAGGTGCCGGGGCGGGTGGTGCAGCGCAACCATCCGCCGGTGAGCTACTCGGCGACGGTCCCGCGTTCGTACAGCGCGCCGTCCAACGCCGGTGTTCCGCCGCCCGGCACACCCGCGCCGGCCCGCACCTACAACGCCCCGCCGAACGCGGGCGTGCCGCCGCCCGACACCCCGCCACCGCAGGGCCTGGGTGGCGCAGACGGTCTTTCGCAGCGACAGAACTGAGCGTCGGCAGCGCCGCCGACGCACTGGGCGGGCAGCGCACAATGCGCGCCACCACTGCACTGCGCCACGCACCGATGATCACCGTTCACCACCTCAACAACTCGCGCTCGCAGCGCGTGCTGTGGCTGCTCGAAGAGCTGGGCCTGCCCTACGAGATCAAGAAATACGAGCGCGACGCGACGACGATGCTGGCGCCGGATTCGCTGCGCAAGGTGCACCCGCTCGGCAAGTCGCCGGTGATCACCGACGGCAACGTGACGGTGGCTGAATCGGGCGCGATCGTCGAGTACCTGGTCGAGCGCCACGGCCAGGGCAGGCTCGTGCCCGGGGCCGGCACGGCGGAGCGGCTGCGCTACACCTACTGGCTGCACTTCGCCGAAGGTTCGGCGATGCCGCCGCTGCTGCTGAAACTGATCTTCGACAAGGTCGCCAGCGCACCCATGCCGTTCTTCGTCAAGCCGATCGCGCGCGGCATTTCGGCCAAGGTGATGAGCGCGTTCGTCTCGCCCAACCTGAAGTGCCAGCTCGATTTCATGGAGGCCGAGTTGACGAAGAACGCCTGGTTCGCGGGCAGCGAGTTCAGTGCCGCCGACATCCAGATGAGCTTCCCGCTCGAAGCGGCGGCGCAGCGCGCTGGGCTGAACGCCAGCCGACCGCGCTTGATGGCGTTCCTGAAGACGATTCACGCGCGGCCGGCCTACGTTCGCGCGCTCGAACGCGGCGGGCCGTACGGCTTCGCCAACTCCTGACTTTCCCTACGCCAGCAACGCCCAGCGCTCGCCTTCTTCGGTAGCGCGCGCCTCGTCGCGCAGCTTGAAGAGGTGGGCCTTCAGCGAGCGCATGGCCATGCCGTACAGGCGCGGCGACACGTCGTCGTACACGCGCGGCAGCAGCGTGTCGGCCGCGGCCGGGCCGAGCTCGCGCAGGGCATCGACGACCTTCGCTTCGCGGCGCAGCCGGTGCTCGATGATCGCCTGCATCGCGCGCCGCGGCTGGGCCATCAGGAAGCCGTGGCCAGGCGCCAGCCACTCGAAGTCTTCTGCGAGCAGCTCGCGCAGCGACGCAACGTAGGCTGCCATGTCGCCGTCCGGCGGGTTGATGACGACGGTGGAGAGCTGCATCACATGGTCGCCAGTGAACAGCGTCTTCTCCTCCTCCAGCAGGTAGCAGAGGTGGTTCGACGCGTGGCCGGGGGTGTGGATCGCGCGCAGCGTGGTGCCTTCGTCGAGGGCAATGCGCTCGCCGCCCGCGAGCAGGTGCTCGGGCGCGAAGCTCGCGTCCTGCCACTCCGGATGCGCGGCGATGCGGCCGTACACCGGAGCGCCCGTGCGCGCCTTCAGCAGCGCGGTGGCCGGCGAATGGTCGAGGTGGGTGTGGGTGGCAAAGATCCAGCGGATCGGTCCGGGCGCGGCGGCAAGGATGTTGTCCACATGCGCCGCGTCCAACGGCCCGGGGTCGATCGCCGCCCACTCGTTGCGCGGGCCGCCGCCGACGAGGTAGGTGTTGGTGCCTGGCCCGGTCATCACGCTGCCGTTGCTCGCGGTGACGCGGATCACCCGCGCCGACAACCGCACCGGCTCTCCGGGGCGGATCTCGTAGCACGCGGTGGCCTTGCCTTCGGGGTCGATGCGGCCGATCTCGGCCCAGGCCGGTTCGTCGGGCGTGACCGGGCGCAGGCCCTGGCTGCCGATGCCGACGCGCGGCATCACGAGGCCGATCTCGCGCGGCTCGCGGGCCCAGGCAAGCAGCGCCTGCACCGAGTCGAATCGCGCCAGCACCTCGATGGTCTTCAGCGTCGGCGTCATCAGCTTGAGTGCGGCGGCCCGGGCCAGCGCGTCGGCAGGGCGCAGCCATTGCTGTTCGACCATCTCGGTGTCGTCGTGGGTCGCGATCTGCGCTGCGGGCGCCTCGGCGAGAAAGAAGCGGGTGTCGAAACGCTTGGCGCGCCCCGGTGGTGTGAGCCAATGGCTGAAGTAGACGAGGCGGTCCAGCGCGAGCGTCAAGCCGTGCTGCGCGCACAGGTCGGCGAGCCGCCGTTCGCCGCGGTGCAGCGGGCCACGCCAGCCAGCGATTTCGGCACTCGCCGCGGCGTCTTCCTGCTCGCTCAGCATCGCGCCGCCGGCGTCGAGTGCGAGCAGCAGCCCGGCTTCCTCGAAGCATTCGCGCACCGCGGCCACCCAGTAGGCAAGCCCGCCCTGCGCCAAGCCGAGGCGGACGCTGGCGG
>JANOVJ010000381.1:0-4003 GCA_031417295.1 bacterium
GCGACCAGCGGCGCCGGGCTCGGCGTGTATCACAGCAAGATCACCAGCGACGACAACATCACCACCGGCGAGAAGCTCACGATCACCTTCGATCAGGTCGTCAAGCTGACCTCGATCGACCTGCGCTCCGACGGCCACAACTTCACCAACTGGGCCGCCAATTCGACCTTCCTGTTCAACAACGTCTCAACCTCGCTGCCGCTCGGCGTCGGTTCGATCGCGCTGAACCAGACCGGGCAGGTGTTCACGTTCGAGTTCGGTGGCCGCAGTGGCGACCAGTTCTACCTTGCCGCGATGACGGCGTCGGCGGTGCCCGAGCCCGAGACCTATGCGCTGATGTTCGCCGGCCTGGGCGCCATCGGCCTGGCGGTGGGTCGCCGGACGCGCCAGCAAGGCTGAGCCTGGGCTCAGCCGGCGTAGGGATCGGCGTGGCCGAGAGCGAGCAACAGCTCGCTCTCGCGCGCTTCCATGCGCCTGGCGTCGCGCAGCCGTTCATGGTCATGGCCCTGCGCATGCAGCGCGCCGTGCACCAGCAAGTGCGCGTAGTGCGCGGCCAGCGTCTTGCCTTCTTCTCGGGCTTCGCGCTCGACCACCGGCGCGCACAGCACCAGGTCGGCCAGCACCGTGGGCTCGCGCTGGTAGTCGAAGGTCAGCACGTTGGTGGCGTAGTCCTTGCCCCGGTAGTCGCGGTTCAGCGCCCGGCCCTCTTCAGCACCGACGATGCGCACCGTGATCTGCGCCGGCACCTCGAGCGCCGCCCGCAACCAGCGCGCCACGCGGTGGCGGGGCAGATGAGCGCGGTGGGCGCGGTGGGATTCGTCGGCGAACTGGAGCGACAGTTCGAGGTCTTCGCGCCCAATCGGCGCCGGGCCGCCCCCACGCCGATTGAGTTCCCCCTCGGGGGGACGACGCCGCAGGCGTCTTGGGGGCACGGTCACTCGCGGTCTCCGGCGCGATCGGCCGCGTCGTAGGCCTCGACGATGCGCGCCACCAGCGGATGGCGCACCACGTCGGCGGCGCTGAAGTGCGTGGTGGCGATGCCGCGCACCCGGCGCAGCAGGCGCTCGGCGTCGACGAGGCCGCTCTCGGTGCCGCGGGGCAGGTCGATCTGGCTCACGTCGCCGGTCACCACAGCGCGCGAGCCGAAGCCGATCCGCGTCAGGAACATCTTCATCTGCTCGGGCGTGGTGTTCTGCGCCTCGTCGAGGATCACGAAGGCGTGGTTCAGCGTGCGCCCGCGCATGAAGGCCAGCGGCGCGATCTCGATCGTCGCCTTCTCGAACGCCTTGGCCACGCGCTCGTAGCCCATCAGGTCGTACAGCGCGTCGTACAGCGGGCGCAGGTAAGGGTCGACCTTCTGCGCCAGGTCGCCAGGCAGGAAGCCGAGCCGCTCGCCGGCCTCGACCGCCGGGCGCGTCAGCACGATGCGCTGCACCGCGCTGCGCTCCAGCGCATCGACCGCGCAGGCCACGGCCAGGAACGTCTTGCCCGTTCCCGCCGGGCCGATGCCGAAGCTGATGTCGTGGCCGAGGATGTTGCGGATGTAGCGCACCTGGTTCGGCGTGCGGCCCTGCAGATCGGCATGCCGCGTGCGCAGCGCGATCGGTGAATCGAGCGCGTCGGCACCGGTACCGGCACCGGCGTCGGCGCGGCGCAGTGGCGTGACGGCCGCACCGCGCCGAACTTCCGGCGCGGCAGCGGCGCCGGCGGCGGCCTGGGCCAGCGCGAATTGAAAGGCCTCGGCGCCGATCGGTTTGCCGGCCCGGTCGTAGAGCGCCTGCAGCAGCAACGCAGCGCCCTCGGCGGCCCCCTTGGCGCCTTCGATGCGAAACGATTCATTGCGCCGCGTGATGCTCACCTCGAGCGTCTGCTCGATGCTGCGCAGATGCTCGTCGAGGCTGCCGCAGAGGTGGGCCAGGCGCGGATTGTCGAGCGGGATGAAGGCGTGGCGAAGGATCACGGTGGCGTGGATGTTCGAGGCCCGGTCATTGTCGCCGCAGCGGCATCGCGGCCGGAGTGCGAAGATGCAGCATCGCCGAAAGCCCGCGGCACCCGGAGGATTGCCATGAAAATTCTGTTGCCCGTAGACGGTTCCGACTCGGCGCTGGACGCCGTGCGCTTTGCGATACGCCTGGCTCGGGAAGGCCTGGCGCTGGAGTGTGTGGTCGGCAATGTGCAGGCACCCGCCACGCTCTACGAGATGGTCGTCGCCCACGACGCCGAAGTCCTGCAGAACGTGAGCGGTGCGGCCGGCGCGCACGCGCTCGAATCGGCCGAGGCCTTGCTGCGCGAAGCCGGCATGGCCCACGAATCCGAGGTGGCCAGCGGCGACCCGGGCCACCGCCTGGTCGAGATGGCCGAACGCTTCGGCTGCGACATGGTCGTCATGAGCGCGCACGGCAGCGGCGTGCTGCGCGAGGCGCTGGTCGGCTCGGTGTCGCAATCGGTGCTGCACGCGAGCCCGGTGCCGGTGCTGATCGTCAGGCCGCCACCGGCGCCCGAGGTCGAGGCTGACGAGGTCGCCGAGGCCAACGAATCCGGCTCGCCCGGCTGACGCTGGATCGCGGCGCTCGGCCTTCAGCCCGGCCGCCTGTATCGCGTCCAGGCCTTCGCCAGCCGCGCGTCGCCTTCCGGCGCCGCACGCGCGGGCTCAGCCCCAGACTTCGCGCGCCACCTCGACCACGCGTTGCAACTTCGCCCGCTGCGCCTCGACCGCGATGTCGTTGCCGTGCACGGTGCTTGAAAACCCGCACTGCGGGCTCAGCGCGAGCTGCTCCAACGGCACGTACTTCGCGGCCTCGTCGATGCGGCGCTTCAGGTCGTCCTTGCTCTCCAACTGGCCGAGCTTGGTCGTCACGAGACCGAGGACGACGGTCTTGCCCTTGGGCAGGAAGCGCAGCGGCCGGAAGTCGCCGCTGCGCGCGTCGTCGTACTCCAGAAAATAGGCATCGACGGCCATCTCCGACAGCAGTGCCTCGGCCACCGGCTCGTAGCCGCCCTGCGCCGCCCAGGTGCTCTTGAAGTTGCCGCGGCACAGGTGCACCGCCAGCATCATGCCGGCGGGCTTCTGCGCCACCACGCGGTTGATGAAGCCGGCGTAGCGGTGCGGCAACTCGTCGGGGTCGTCGCCGCGCGAGCGCGCCGCTTCGCGCATCTTGTCGTCGCAGAGGTAGGCGATGTTGGTGTCGTCCATCTGCACGTAGGTGGCGCCGGCGGCGGCGAGCGAGCGGAGTTCGGCGCCGTAGGCGTTGGCCACGTCCTGGTAGAACGGCTCCAGATCGGGGTAAGCCTCGCGGCTGATGCCGGCGCGGCCGCCGCGAAAGTGCAGCATCGTCGGTGACGGGATCGAGACCTTGGGTGTGCGGCCTGCCGACACCTGGCTCTTCAGGTACTCGAAGTCGGCGCGCTGGATGTCCTTCACATGCTCCACCTTGCCGACGACGCGCATCACCGGCGGGGCCAGTTCGAGCGTGCCGTCAGGCTTCTGGACCGTGACCGGAATGTCGGTCTTCACGCCACCGAGCTGGTCGAGAAAGTCGATGTGGAAGTAGGTGCGGCGGAACTCGCCGTCGGTGACCGACTGCAGCCCCACGTCTTCCTGGAACTTCACGATCTCGGTGATCGCGCGGTCTTCGACCGCCCGCAGCTGCGCGGCCGTGGCGACGCCCTGCCTGAACTGCTCGCGGGCGTCGAGCAGGTACTTGGGGCGCAGGAAACTGCCCACGTGGTCGGCACGGAATGGCGGCAAATGGCGAGCGGTCATCGGGTTCTCCAGCGGAGTTTTGAGGGTCCGCCAGCACATCATAGAACGTCATCGCTACATCACTCTGGATGCATGCCTCATTCTTTGTAGTGGTTACCACCAATCAACATGACCAATAATTGATCTGACAATCTTTTTTTGTATACATTGCGTATTCAATATCTCGTTGTGAAAACTTTCCCACTCAACGCCTGGTACGCCGCGGCCTACGATGTCGAAGTCAGGCCGGCGCTGTTGTCG
>JANOVJ010000382.1:0-1846 GCA_031417295.1 bacterium
GCCGACATCATCATCACCACCGCGCTGATCCCGGGCAAGCCCGCGCCCAGGCTCATCACCGCCGAGATGGTGCAGAGCATGAAGCCCGGCAGCGTGATCGTCGACATGGCGGGCGAGCAAGGCGGCAACTGCGAGCTCACCGTGCCCGGCGAGGCGGTCGTGCGCCACGGCGTGACCATCATCGGCTACACCGATCTGGTCAGCCGCCTTGCCAGGCAGGCCTCGACGCTGTACTCGAACAACCTGCTGCGCGTGACCGAGGAGCTGTGCAAGACCAAGGACGGCGTCGTCAACGTCAACATGGACGACGATGCCATCCGCGGCCTGACGGTCATCAAGGACGGAACCGTCACCTGGCCGCCGCCGCCGCTGAAGTTGCCGGCACCGAAGGCCAAGCCCGCCGCTGCGGTGGCCGCGCCCGCAGACAAGAAAGGCCACGGCCACGGCAGCAGCGAGCCGATGTCGGCCAAGTCCCTGGCGACGGTGTTCGGCGTGGGCGCGGTGCTGTTCCTGCTCGTCGGCTTCTACGCGCCGGCCAGCTTCCTCGCGCACTTCACGGTGTTCGTGCTGGCCTGCTTCATCGGCTACATGGTGGTCTGGAATGTGACCCCGGCGTTGCACACGCCGTTGATGAGCGTGACCAACGCCATCTCGTCGATCATCGCCATCGGCGCGCTGGTGCAGGTGGCGCCGCCGCTCACCGCCGGCGTGACCGACCGACCCAATGCGCTGATCCTCGGGCTGGCCGTGTTCGCGCTCGCGCTGACGGCCGTGAACATGTTCGGCGGCTTCGCGGTCACGCGGCGCATGCTGGCGATGTTCCGCAAATAAGAAGAAGGACACGGACATGACTGCAAGCCTGGCCACCGTTTCCTACATCGGCGCCACCATCCTTTTCATCCTCAGTTTGGGCGGCCTCGCCAACCCCGAAACCGCGCGCCGCGGCAACCTGTTCGGCATGATCGGCATGGCCATCGCCGTGTGCGCCACCATCCTCGGCCCGCGCGTCACGCCGGCCGGCATTCCGTGGATCGTCGGCGCGCTCGCCGTCGGCGGCGGCGTCGGCCTCTTCGCAGCGAAGAAGGTTCAGATGACGCAGATGCCGGAGCTGGTCGCGCTGATGCACAGCCTGGTCGGCCTCGCCGCTTGCCTGGTCGGCTTCGCCAGCTACATCGACACCTCGACGGTGTTTCCGACGCCGGCCGAGAAGGCTATCCATGAGATGGAGATCTACATCGGCATCCTCATCGGTGCCGTCACATTCTCGGGCTCGTTGATCGCCTTCGGCAAGCTCTCCGGCAAGATCGGCGGCAAGCCTTTGCTGCTGCCCGGCCGGCACTTCATGAACCTGGCCGGCCTGCTGGTCGTGATCTGGTTCGGCCGCGCGTTCCTGAATGCGCACAGCATCGAGGACGGCATGCTGCCGCTGCTTGTGATGACGGTGATCGCGCTGCTGTTCGGCGTGCACATGGTCATGGCCATTGGCGGTGCCGACATGCCGGTGGTCGTGTCGATGCTCAACAGCTATTCGGGCTGGGCCGCGGCGGCCACGGGCTTCATGCTCAGCAACGACCTGCTCATCGTCGTGGGCGCACTGGTCGGCTCCTCGGGCGCGATCCTGTCGTACATCATGTGCCGGGCGATGAACCGCAACTTCATCAGCGTCATCGCCGGGGGCTTCGGCACCGGCGGCGGGGCGCCCGCAGCGGCGGCGGGCGACGCGCAACCGGCTGGCGAGGTGGCGCCGATTGCCGCGCTGGAAACCGCGGAACTGCTGCGCGAGGCCAAGAACGTCATCATCGTGCCCGGCTACGGCATGGCGGTGGCGCAGGCCCAGCACACGGTG
>JANOVJ010000383.1:0-3534 GCA_031417295.1 bacterium
GTCAACAGCACCCGCTCGCCGCTGGCCGAGGCCACCGCCTGCGCGAGCCAGCTTGCGGGCGCGAAGGCGACGCCGCCGATCACGCCGCCGACCACAGCGCCGGCCACCGCCCAACGCAGGCTGGCCGCACGCGAGCGGTCCCAGGCTTGCTGGGCGAAGGTCGATTCGCCCCACAGCGTCGAGGTCGGGCCGGCCGAACGGGCGCGCCCGGCGGCTCGCCTCGGCAGGGCCAGGGCGGGCATCCGGCGCAGCGCCAGCTTCAGCGTCAAGACGTGCCCCCGAGGGCGAACACCAGCGTCCCGTCGTAGCCCTTGGCGCCGCGCACCAGCTGGGCCTCGACCGGCCGCGCCCGGGCCGCGCTGCGGCTTTCGGCAATCAGGCTGCGCAGCATCGCGCCATCGACGCCGCTCACGGAGACGGTGGCGCGTTCGCCCTGGATCGACAGGCGGGCCTTGTCGCCGAGCCGGGCCACGGCGGCCTTCAGTGCGGCGCTGGCCTGGGCCGGCGCCACCGGCGGCGCGGCGCGCAAGCTGGCGCTTTCGGCGGCCAGCAACTGCATCTGCTGCAATTCGGCGTCGAGCCGTTCGATCGCCAGCGGGGCTTCGCGCAGCGTGCGCAGCGCCGGCTGGACGGCCAGCCCCCACAGCGCCAGGGCGGCCACGGCACAGGCGCCGAGCGTGGCCAGGCGGCGGTCGCGACGGCTCAGCGCGCGCCACCACGTGGTCACGCGCTGGCGCAGGTTCAAGAGCGGCGCCGGCAGCGCCAGGCCCGTCACGCGCGCACCCCGGCGTGCCGGTTCGCGCGGCGACAGCCTTCGCGGTGGATGCGGCGCCGCAACGTCACGAGCCGGGCCCGCCCCGCGCCGCGCGGCTCAGCACCAGGCGGCCGTCGGCGGCTTCGACCTGCAAGCCCTGCGGCCGCAACTGGGCCCGAAACTGTTCGATCTGCGCCGCGTCCCAGCTCGACGCGGCGAGTGTGAGCCGGCCCGGCTCGAAGCGAACCGACTCGACCGCCGCCAGATCGGCCGGCCAGACCGCGGCCGCCGCCTGAAGCAGCGGCTCGAGATCGCTTTCGTCGGGCTTGCCGGCCGCGGCGCGCAAGGTGGCCACTTCGCGGCGCATCTGCAACGGGGCGTCGAGCACGGCACGCACCTGCGGGAAGGTTGTTTGCAGCAACGCAACCTGGGCGGCGCGGCGCGCGTCGAGTGTGGAGCGCAGGTGCCAGGCCCAGGCGTTGAGGCCGATCACCTGGGTCACGACCAGCGCCACCAGGCCGTAGCGCAGCGGCCGCCAGGCCGGGCTGCGCAGGCTGCGCAGGGCGTCGCGCATTGCCCGCAGGCCCTTGCTGCGCCGGGCGAGATCGAACTGGCGCAGGTTCCACAACGAGCGCGTTGCCTGCAGCGAGCGTTCGGCCGGCGAGACCACCGACACAGCCGCGTCGAGCCACTGTTCCGCCGCGGCGGCCGCGGCCGGGGTGGCGCTCAGGCGCGCACCGTCGGGCAGGGGTTGCGGCAACAGGCTGCGCGCAAAGCCGCCCTGCACGCGCAAGGCGACCACGCCATCGGCATGGGCCCAGCTCAGCGCCAGCGTGCCGACATCGGCGCCTTCGGCCTGGGCGAAGTGGACGCTCGGCGGGTCGTCGGGCCAACTCGTGGGCAGCACGCGGTCGACGAAGACGCCGGCTTTCTCGAGCGCGGCCAGCTCGGTGCTGAGCCAGGGCCGATCGACTGCGGCGACCCAGGTCGGCTGCCCGGCCACCGGCTGCGGCGCCAGCGCCAGGTGCACGCTGTCGGCGTCGTCGAGCAGCGCCTCTTCGAGCACGCCCGACAACGCCGCGCGCAGCTTGGCCGGCGGCGCTTTGGGCAGGGTGATGCGGTGCCAGCTCACGTCGCTGTCGGCCAGCACCAGGGCCACACTGTCGGCCCGCGGCAGCAGCGCCGCGGCGCACGCGCCCTGGGAGGCAATGGCCAGGCCGTCCGGGCTCAGCGCAAAGGCAAATTCGTCGCTGGCGCGCAGCACTGACGGCTCGGCGCCGCCAGGGCTGCGGGCACGCAGCCGGGCGCGCGGGGCGAGCTGAATCACGAGTATCGACATGGGGAACGGGAGCCTACAAGGATTCTTGGCCACCTACAACGGTGAGCCTCCATAAAATCAATAACTTAGGACTTGTTGTTGTAGCAGACTCGCAGCATGTCAAAGGCCAGAAAAGCGGTCGGACTGTCAGCTTCCCGGATCGTTCAGATTGATCCGCTCGCGTTGCACGGTGATGACGCCCTGGTTGTCGCGCTTGACCAGCGAGCGTTCCTGCATCAACCGGTCCTCCATCCGCAGGTCGCCGCGGACTTCGAAGAACTGGGTCGATACCGAGGCCTGGCGCTCGTTCACCACCAGCGTGGGCGGGAGCAGTTTGCGCGCTTCTTCGAGCGACTTGAGCGCGCCGCGCTTGCGCCCTTCGACCAGGTTGGTGGTGTCGGCAAGCTCGATCCCGAGGCTGGCCGCAATGACTTCGGCCGACGCGGTGTTGAGGTTCACCGGCGTGCGCACCGGCAGCAGCACGACATGGGGCGCCAGGCGCTGCACGGTTTCGGCGTCGAGCCCCAGCCACACGAGCTGGGCCAACGACTGCGGCATCAACGGCGCGCCTTCGGCGCCGAGGCTGGCCGCGAGCAGGCCGTCGGCGAGGCGGCTGGCGACATCGGGCGAGACCCCGGCCGAGTCGCACAGGCGCTTCAGCCCGGTCAGCTCGGTCGGCGCGACCTTGCCCGTGGTCTCGTCGATCAGGTTGCGCAGGTTGTAGCGGGCCTGGGCGTCCCTGATCTCGCCGGAGAGAAAGGCATCCGGGGCGTTGTCGGTGTTGTCCTTGTCGACCGACAGGAACGCCGACAGCGGCGTCTCTTTCAGCGGGTTGGCCCAGATGTCGTCCATCGAATCGAAGTCGCGCTTGTCTTCGCGCAGGATCAGCCGTGCCCAGTCGAGCGCGCCGGAGAGGATCCACGCGGCCTGCATCCGCCCGCGCTCGGCCGCCTCGACCTGCACCGCGCGCCACTGCTGCCAGACCATCGCCGAGGCCAGGGTGGCGACCAGGCTGACGATGACCATCGCGGTCAGCAGCGCGGCGCCGCGCTGGCGGGAAGGGGCAGGTCGATTCATGGCGGGTACCGACTAGGGGCTAGGGGCCGAGCACGGTGTCGCGGGTGAGGTTGCCGATGAAGCTGCCGCCTTCGGCGAAGCTCAGCATCAGGCGCACGCCGCTGGGCAGCGCCTGGCGCGCCGGGGCGCTGGCGCCGCCGGCCGGCGCGGCGACGTCGCCGCTCGACTGGGCGTTGCTCCAGCCGTTGTCGCGCGGCAGGAAGTAGCGCACTTGCCATTCCGAAACACCTTCGAGCACCGCCACCTGGGCCGGCTCCCCGCCCTGGAGTTGCTGGCTGCGAATCCAGCTGTCCTGGAGTTCGCTCTGGGTCGTGACCGACGGCCCGGCCCAGCGCAGCCAGCGCCCGCTGCGCAGCGACCAGACGACGAGTTGCAGCCCGGCCGG
>JANOVJ010000384.1:0-1509 GCA_031417295.1 bacterium
CAGCGGCCGCAGGCGGCGCCTTCCCCGGCTTGCTGCCCTGGCCCAAGGTCGACTTCGCGAAGTTCGGCCCGGTCGAGCGCAAGGACATGTCGCGGATCAGGAAGATCAGCGGCGCCAACCTGCACCGCAACTGGGTCGTGATCCCGCACGTCACCAACCACGACGACGCCGACATCACCGACCTCGAAGCCTTCCGCGTGGCCACGAACAAGGAGAACGAGAAGGCGGGCGTCAAGGTGACGATGCTGGCCTTCCTGATCAAGGCCTGCGTGTCGGCATCGAAGAAGTTCCCCGAGTTCAACGCTTCGCTCGATGGCGATCAGATCGTTCTGAAGCGCTATTTCCACATCGGCTTCGCCGCCGACACACCGAACGGCCTGATGGTGCCGGTGATCAAGGACGCCGACAAGAAAGGCATCTTCCATATCTCGCAGGAAATGGGCGAGCTGGCAAAGAAGGCGCGCGAAGGCAAGCTGTCGCCGGCCGAGATGAGCGGCGGGTGTTTCAGCATCAGCTCGCTGGGCGGCATCGGCGGGCGCTATTTCACGCCCATCATCAACGCGCCCGAAGTCTCGATCCTCGGTGTGTGCAAAAGCGCGACCGAGCCGCGCTGGGACGGCAAGGCCTTCGTGCCGAGGCTGATCCTGCCGCTTTCCTTGAGTTGGGATCACCGCGTGATCGACGGCGCCGCCGCGGCGCGCTTCAACGCCTACTTTGGTCAGATCCTGGCGGACTTCCGCCGGGTGCTGCTGTAAGGAGCCGACGATGGCCCTCATCGATATCAAGGTTCCGGACATCGGCGACTTCAAGGACGTCGCCATCATCGAACTGCTGGTCAAGCCCGGCGACACGGTGAAGGCCGAGCAGAGCCTGATCACCGTGGAGAGCGACAAGGCGTCGATGGAGATTCCGTCGTCGCAGGCGGGTGTGGTCAAAGAGTTGAAGGTCAAGGTCGGAGATACGGTGAATGAAGGAACCGTCATCCTGACGATGGAGGCCGAAGGTGCTGCGGCGAACCCGACTGCTGCCGCACCGGCTGCTGCGGCCACTCCGCCCGCGTCGTCGGCGCCGCCCGCTGCACCCACGCCGGCGGCGCCCGCTCCGGCCGCATCGAGCTACGCCGGCGGCGCAGACCTCGAATGCGATGTGCTCGTCCTCGGTGCCGGCCCGGGCGGCTATTCGGCCGCGTTCCGCGCCGCTGATCTCGGCCTCAAGACAGTGCTCGTCGAGCGTTATCCAACGCTCGGCGGCGTCTGCCTGAACGTCGGCTGCATCCCTTCGAAAGCGCTGCTGCATGTCGCCTCGGTGATGGACGAGGTCAAGCACTTCGAGGCGCTGGGCGTGGCCTTCGCCGCGCCCACGATCGACCTTGCCAAGCTCAAGACCCACAAGGAAAAGGTCGTCGGCAAGCTCACCGGCGGCTTGGCCGCGATGGCCAAGATGCGCAAGGTCACGGTGGTGCAGGGCACCGGTGAATTCATCGACCCGTTCCACTTGAAAGTCGAACTC
>JANOVJ010000385.1:0-2241 GCA_031417295.1 bacterium
AGGCCTGTGTCTGGATATCCAGCTCAGCCGGTGCATTGAGTGATCGAAGGAGCCGGCGATGCAGGTTTTCAGGTGGGCAACAGCCTGGCCGTTCGGTTGCCAGCAGCGGTGGCGGAAGTGTCGGGGCTGAAGGAGGGCGACGACATCGAGATCGCGGTCGCCGTCGTCGGGAACGACCGGTTCGCGGTCCGACAGTCGGCGAGCGACCATGACGTTCTTCAACGCCTGCGTGCGCTGCGCGGCCGCCTGCCGGCCGACTTCAAGTTCGACCGGCCGGAAGCCAACGAACGCTGCGCCTGATGCCGCCAACTGCCATGCCGACGCGGGCAGGCGCTGGCCGATCGGTTGACGATCCGCGACCCGTTTGCCTGAGTCACCGGCCTTGCACGAGACCCAATGAGAGGTGTCGCCTACAATTGACCAAGTTAGGTCAAGCCGAGGGATTTCGCAATGCAGGTCAACATCTATGAAGCCAAGACCCGGCTGTCCGAACTGGTCGAGCAGGCGCACGCGGGTGTGACGGTAGTCATCGCCAAGGCCGGCACACCGATGGCCAAGCTCGTGCCTCTGAACGATGGCCCCAGGCCGAAGATCAGGTTTGGCTTGCTCAAGGGGCAGTTCGTCGAAGCGGCCGATTTCGATGCCCCCTTGCCTGACGAGGAGCTTGAGCTCTGGGATGGCAAGCGCGAGCCATGAAGCTGCTGCTCGACACCCACATCCTGTTGTGGGTCATGCGCGAAGCCGATGAGCTGAGTGCCGCCGCAAGGGCCATGATCGAGCGCGCGGACGAGGTGCATGTCAGCACTGTCTCGCTGTGGGAGGTGGCCATCAAGGCAGCGGCGGGCAAGCTGCCGCTGGAGCCTGCAGCGTTGGAAGCGGCGGCGCTTGAGGCCGGCTTCATCCCATTGCCTGTGACCTGGACGCATGCGCTCGCTCTGCATGGCCTGCCGCTGCTTCACCGAGACCCTTTCGATCGCATGCTCGTGGCCCAGGCCATCAGCGAGCCCATGCACCTCATCACCCACGACGCCAGCCTGGCGCGCTACTCGCCGCTGGTCACTGTGGTTTGAACTGCAGTGACCGAACCCACGGCGCCGACCCTTCCCGTCCATGAACGACCTCTTCGATCCTGTGCCCGCCGACCCCGCCGACGCCATCACCCTCGCCCACTACGCCGAGCGGGCTTACCTCGAATACGCGCTCAGCGTCGTCAAGGGCCGCGCGCTGCCCGACGTGTGCGACGGCCAGAAGCCGGTGCAGCGGCGCATCCTCTACAGCATGGAGCGCATGGGTCTGGCGTTCACGACCGCCAGCGGCCCGAAGGCCGTCAAGAGCGCGCGCGTGGTGGGCGACGTGCTCGGCCGCTTCCACCCGCACGGTGACCAGGCCGCCTACGACGCGCTGGTGCGCATGGCGCAGGGCTTCAGCCAGCGCTACCCGCTGATCGACGGCCAGGGCAACTTCGGTTCGCGCGATGGCGACGGCGCCGCGGCGATGCGCTACACCGAGGCCCGTCTCGCGCCGATCACGCGGCTGCTGCTCGACGAGATCGACGAAGGCACGGTCGATTTCATCCCCAACTACGACGGCTCGACCGAAGAGCCGCGGCAGTTGCCGGCGCGGCTGCCGTTCGTGCTGTTGAACGGCGCGAGCGGGATTGCGGTCGGCCTGGCAACCGAAGTGCCAAGCCACAACCTGCGCGAAGTGGCGGCCGCCGCGGTGGCGCTGCTGAAGGACGAGCGGCTGAGCGATGACGCGCTGTATGCATTGATCCCCGCACCCGACTACCCCGGCGGTGGCCAGATCATCAGCAGCGCCGAAGACATCCGCGCTGCCTACGCCACCGGCCGCGGCTCGCTCAAGGTGCGCGCGCGCTGGAAGATCGAGGAGCTGGCCCGCGGCCAGTGGCAGATCGTCGTCACCGAGTTGCCGCCGGGCACCAGCACGCAGAAGGTGCTGGAAGAGATCGAGGAGATCACCAACCCCAAGGTCAAGGCCGGCAAGAAGGCGCTGAGTGCCGATCAGTTGCAGTTGAAGGCCAGCCTGCTCGCGGTGCTCGACGCGGTGCGCGACGAGTCGGGCCGCGAAGCCGCGGTGCGGCTGGTGTTCGAGCCGAAGACGCGGGCCATCGAGCAGGCCGATCTGATCACCACCTTGCTCGCGCACACGTCGCTGGAAAGCTCGGCGCCGATCAACCTGACGATGATCGGCGCCGACGGCCGGCCGACGCAGAAGAGCCTG
>JANOVJ010000386.1:0-2160 GCA_031417295.1 bacterium
GGTATTGATCGATGCGCTGCTCGGCGGCCTGGATGCCTGTTTCCTCCAGCAGCCGGATCGCGCGCTGGCGCGCCTCGGCAGCGCCGACCGGCAGGTGGGTCTGGATCGTTTCCGTCAACTGGCGGCCGATGGTGTAGAGCGGGTTCAGCGACGTCAGCGGGTCCTGGAAGATCGCGCCGATGTGGCGCCCGCGCACCTTGCGCATTTCTTCGTAGGGCAGGTTGTCGATCCGCCGCCCGTCGAAGCGGATCTCGCCCGAGGCGATGCGCCCCGGCGGGTCGAGCAGGCCAATGATGGCCGCGCCGGTGAGCGACTTGCCCGCACCGGACTCGCCGACCACGCCGAGGATCTCGCCCGGCGCGATTTCGAACGAAATGTCGTCGAGCGCGAGCAGCGTGCCGCGGCGGCCCGGGAACTCGACCTTGAGGTGTTTGACTTCAAGCAGCGCGGCGGCCATGCAGATTCACTTTGCTGCGGGAGGGGTGCAGCCGGCCACCGGCTGGTCGAAGTCGACCCGGACCGTGAAGTCGTTGTCCAGCGGGCTCGCCTTCACGGCAACAAGGTAGTAGCGCGTGCAGGGTTTGACGTCCAACTCGAAGGTCTGCGTCAACCTGAGATCGACGACGGTGGGCGGCCCCTGAACGACGATCTGGCGCATCCCGGGGTCGACCAGCACCGGCGCAGTGCCGAGGTAGGAGCGGCCATCGACTTCGTTGATCGACACCGGGTAGGTGTCGATGTTGGTCTTGAAGTAGCGGCTGCCGACGATCTGCGAGAAATGGTAGTCGGTGCTGGCACAGCCGCCGAGGGCAAGCGCGATGGCAGCGGCCACGGGAAGCGCGGCCTTGGCGGTGCGCGGGTGGGAAGTCGGATGCGTCATGAGGCCTCCTGAGGTGTCAGCGCAGGCGCGGATTCAGCGCGTCGCGTAACCAGTCGCCCAACAAGTTCACGCTGAGCGTGATCAGCACCAGCACCGCGCCCGGGAAAATGGTGATCCACCATTCGCCGGAGAACAGGAAGTCGTTGCCGACGCGGATCAGCGTTCCAAGCGACGGGGACGTGGGCGGCACGCCGACCCCGAGGAACGACAAGGTGGCTTCGGTGATGATGGCCAGCGCGACTTGAATGGTCGCCAGCACCATCACCGGGCCCATCACATTGGGCAGCACATGGCGGCGCATGATGCGCAGCGGCGTGACGCCGATGACGCGCGCCGCCTGCACGTATTCCTTGTTGCGCTCGACCATGGTCGAGCCGCGCACGGTGCGCGCGTACTGGACCCAGCCGGTGAGCGAGATGGCAATGATCAGCACCGCGAAGGCGAGCGTGTCGTGGGCGTTCGGGAACAAGGCACGGCCCACGCCGTCGATCAGCAGCGCGATCAGGATCGACGGGAACGACAGCATCACGTCGCAGACGCGCATCACGAACGCATCGATCCGGCCACCGGCAAAGCCCGACAGCAGGCCGAGCGAGACGCCGATCAGCATCGACACCGCGACCGAGGCCAGACCCACCAGCAACGAGATGCGCGAGCCGTACATCAGCGCCGAGAGAATGTCGCGCCCCTGGTCGTCGGTGCCGAGCAGGTAGCGCCGGCTCCCGCCTTCCATCCAGGCTGGCGGCAGGCGCGAATCGCCGAGATCGAGTGTGGCCAGGTCGAACGGGTTGTGGGGCGCGATCACATTGGCGAACAGCGCGCAGAACAGGCAGATGAAGGCGATCGCCGCGGCCACCATCGCCATCGGCGACGAGCGAAAGCTGTGCCAGACGTCGCTGTCGAGCATCCGTTCGAGCCGGGAGGGAGGAGCCAGGGCAGTCATTGCGCGGTGCGGTCGGTGAGGAAGGTTCGGTGCCAGTGCGGACCCGTGGGTCAATGCGCGCCGGCGGCGCGCTCCACGCGCAGCCGGGGGTCAACCGCGAAATAGAGCAGGTCCACCACCAGGTTGATGGTCACGAAGATCAGCGAGATCAGGCACAGGTAGGCGGCCATCACCGGAATGTCGGCAAAGGTGACGGCCTGGATGAACAACAGCCCCATGCCCGGCCACTGGAACACCTGCTCGGTGATGATCGCAAACGCAATCAGCGAGCCCAGCTGCAGCCCGGTGATCGTCATCACCGGCACCAGCGTGTTCTTCAGCGCATGGCCAAAGTAGA
>JANOVJ010000387.1:0-1560 GCA_031417295.1 bacterium
ACCTTGAACTCGTCGCCGAGGAAGTAGTGGTGCTTCTGCAGCGCCTCGATGAGCAGAAAGTTCAGCGGGAACCAGACCGGCCCGCGCCAGTTGGAGTTGCCGCCGAACATGCCGCTGTTTGACTCGGCGGGTTCGTAGTCGAGGGTGAAGGTCTGGCCTTCGAGGTGCAGCACGAAGGGCTCGGCCGCGTGGCGCTTGGAGACCGAGCGGATGCCGTGCGGGCTCAGCATGTGGCGCTCGCTCAGCGCGTGCTCCAGGATGCGCGAGAGCTTGTGCGAATCGACCAGCGCGAGGCGGGTGCGTTCGTGCACGCCAGCGTGCCGCATGTCGGCCAGGTTGCCCAACAGCTCGGGGCGGTTCTCGGCAAACCATTGGTAGCGGGCGTTGAAGTCGGTGAACGCATTCAGGGTCGGCTGGTCGGCCACGGCGATTGCAAACAGCGGGATCAGCCCGGCGATCGTGTAGGCGTTGACCGTGAAGCTGCGCCCGTCGGGGAGCTTGAGCACATCGAAGTAGAAGCCGTGCTCGTCGTCCCACAGCCCGCCCTTGTGGGCATCGACCCGGTTCACCGCTTCACCGATGTAGACGAAGTGCTCGAAGAACTTGGTCGCCACGTCTTCGTAGGTGGCGTCCTCGCGCGCCAGCGCGAGCGCGATGTTGAGCATGTTCAGGCAGTACATCGCCATCCAGCTCGTGCCGTCGGCCTGCTCCAGCCGCCCGCCCGCCGGCAGGCCGGCGGTGCGGTCGAATGCTCCTATGTTGTCGAGCCCCAGGAAGCCGCCTTCGAACAGGTTGTTGCCCTCCTCGTCCTTGCGGTTGACCCACCAGGTGAAGTTGATCAAGAGCTTCCTGAAGATGCGCTCCAGAAAACTGCGGTCCATGCGGCCGGTCATCTTCTGCTCGATCTGGCAGATGCGGATCGCGGCCCAGGCATGGACCGGCGGGTTCACGTCGCCGAAGGCCCATTCGTAGGCCGGGATCTGCCCGTTCGGGTGCATATACCACTCGCGCGTGAGCAGGATCAGTTGCTCCTTGGCGAAGTCGGCGTCGATCAGCGCGAAGGCGACGCAGTGAAAGGCCATGTCCCAGGCCGCGAACCAGGGGTACTCCCACTTGTCGGGCATCGACAGCACGTCGGCCGCCGAGAAGTGGCCCCACTGGTGGTTGCGCCCGTTGCGCCGCGACTCGGGCGGCGGCGGGCCGACGAAGTCGCCCTTCAGCCAGTGCTCGACGGTGTAGTGATAGAACTGTTTGCTCCACAACAAACCGGCGAACGCCTGGCGCTGCACGTTGCGCATGTCGGCTGGCATGGCGAACGGCGTGACGCGGTGATAGAAGGCGTCGGCCTCCTTCTGGCGCTGCGCAAACAGCGCGTCGAACTTGTTGCCCAGCGCGTGTTTCAAGTCGCCGCAGTTCGCGAGGCGCAGTTTCAGCACCCAGGCTTCGCCGGGGCCCACCAAGCGCTGGCAGTGCGGCGCGGCCTTGGTGCCCGTCTGTGCGCGGTTTACCGCATCGGCCTGGCCGTTGACGACGAATTCATCGAACGCGTCCTTGGCAAAG
>JANOVJ010000388.1:0-5325 GCA_031417295.1 bacterium
AGCGCATCGTTGGCGACATCAAGTACCTCTGGGAGCCGAGCCGGCATCTCGAACTCGTGACGCTGGCGCAGGCCTGGCACCTGAGCGGCGAGGCGCGCTTTGCCGCCGCGGTGCGGACGCTGCTCGAGAGCTGGTTTGCCGACAACCCGTACCCGCTCGGGCCGCACTGGACGAGTTCGCTCGAGCACGCGGTGCGGCTCGTCAACTGGTCGGTCGCGTGGCAGATTCTTGAGGCCCCACCGCGCGCTGGCGCCGCAGAGGCGGGCCCTGTTTTCGCGGGTGCGCAAGGCCAGGCGTTTCGCCGCCGCTGGCTGGAGGAGGTGTACCGCCACTGCCACTTCATCGCCGGGCATTTCTCGCAGCATTCGTCGGCCAACAATCACCTGCTCGGCGAGTACATGGGCCTGCACATCGCCGCTATCACCTGGCCGTGCTGGCCGGCGAGCGCGCGCTGGCAGGCGCTGGCACACAGCGGTTTCGAGCGCGAGGCGCTACTGCAGAACGGCGCTGACGGCGTCAACCGCGAGCAGGGCATCTGGTATCACCACGAGGTGGCCGACATGATGCTGCTGTGCGGCTTGGCCGCGCGCGTCGCCGGCGCCGACTTCGGGGCGCCGTACTGGCAGCGGCTGGAGGCGATGCTGGGCTTCCTGCACGCGATGATGAGCAGCAGTGGCCAGGTGCCGATGATCGGCGACTCGGACGATGCGGTGATGGTCCGCTTCTCGGTGGCGCCGGTGTTCGACCCGTACCGCTCGCTGCTGGCCAGCGGCGCGGCGATCTTCGGCCGCGCCGACTTTGCCGCCAAGGCCGGCCTGTTCGACGGCAAGAGCCGGTGGCTGCTCGGCGCGGCGGGCGAGGCGATGTTCGACCGCCTGCGGGCCGAGCCGCCGCCCCCGCGTGACGCCAACCCGGCGGCGGGCCGAGCCTTCGAGCAAGGCGGCTACTGGATCCTCGGCGACGCGCTCGACACGCCCCGCGAAGTCCGCATCGTGGCCGATGCCGGCCCGCTCGGCTACCTGTCGATCGCGGCCCACGGCCATGCCGACGCGCTGGCCTTCACGCTGGGCGTGGCCGGGCGCGAGCTGCTGATCGATCCGGGCACCTATGCGTATCACACGCACCCGCGCTGGCGCGACTACTTCAAGGGCACATCGGCCCACAACACGGTGCGCATCGACGGCGAGGACCAGTCGGTTTCGGGCGGCAATTTCATGTGGCTGCGTCATGCGCAGGCGCGCTGCCTGCACGCGGCGTTCGGCCCGGTTCGCGACGAGTGGCGCGCCACGCACGACGGCTACCAGCGGCTGGCCGATCCCGTCACGCACACGCGCGAGATCGCGTTCGACAAGGCGCGTGGCGAGATTCGCGTGACCGACGAGATCGCCTGCAGCGGCGAGCACGAGGTCGAACTGTTCTGGCACTTCTCGGAACGGTGCTCGGTTCGCCTTGCCGACGGCGCTGTGGTCGCGTCCAACGACGGCGTCTCGGTCAGTCTGCAGATGCCTGGCAGCGGCTGGCAGGCGGGCCTGGTGTCGGGTCGCGAAGAGCCGCCTCTCGGCTGGATTTCACGAAGTTTTGACGAGAAAGTGCCGACATTCACGGCAGTGTGGTCCGGGCGTGTCGCGGGGACACATAAATTGGTTACGCTGCTGACCCTTGCCGGGCGCCCGGCGCAGCTGGCCGATCAAGCCGGGCAAACCGACGCCGTCTCCAGCGCAGCACCCGTGCCGGAACCTAGCGGCCAAATTTGAACGATCGAAGGACAACGATGAACATCAGTATTTTTGGTCTGGGCTACGTCGGCGCCGTGTCGGCCGGCTGCCTGGCCACCGACGGCCACCGGGTGGTGGGCGTCGACCCGAATCAGACCAAGGTCGACCTGATCAACCGCGGTGTCACGCCAATCATCGAAAGCGACATCGGCGAGATGATTGCCGCTGCTGCGGCGAACGGGCGGTTGAAGGCAACCACCTCGGTGCGCGATGCGGTGATGGCGACCGAACTCTCGCTGATCTGCGTCGGCACGCCGTCGCAGCTGAACGGCAACCTCGACCTGTCCTACGTCCGCCGCGTCTGCGAGGAGATCGGCGCGGCGCTCGCCAGCAAGCCCGGCTTTCACGTCGTGGTGGCGCGCTCGACCATGCTGCCGGGTTCGATGCGCAACATCGTCATCCCGACGCTGGAGCAGGCTTCGGGCAAGAAGGCAGGCGTCGATTTCGGCGTCTGCAACAACCCCGAGTTCCTGCGCGAAGGCACCGCGGTCTACGACTATCACCACCCGCCGAAAACCGTGATCGGCGAGACCGACGCCCGCGCCGGGCAGATGCTGGTCGACCTCTACGCAAAGATGGACGCGCCGCTGATCCGTACCGACGTCGAGACCGCCGAGATGGTCAAGTACGCCGACAACAGCTGGCACGCGGTGAAGGTGGCGTTTGCCAACGAGATCGGCAACCTGTCGAAGGCGGTCGGCATCGATGGCCACAAGGTGATGCAGATCTTCTGCCAGGACACCAAGCTCAACCTCTCGGCCTACTACATGAAGCCGGGCTTCGCGTTCGGTGGCTCGTGCCTGCCCAAGGACGTGCGCGCGCTGACCTACAAGGCGCGCAGCCTCGACATCGACACGCCGTTGTTGAACGCCGTGCTGCCGTCGAACCAGAAGCAGATAGAGCGCGCGATCGAGATGGTCATCGCCAAGGGCAAGCGCAAGGTCGGCGTGCTCGGCTTCGCCTTCAAGGCCGGCACCGACGACCTGCGCGAGTCGCCGATGGTCGAGGTGATCGAGGCGCTGATCGGCAAGGGCTACGAGCTCCGGTTGTATGACAAGAACGTCAACCTCGCGGCGCTGACGGGGGCCAACCGGGACTTCATCCTGAACCACATTCCGCACATCTCGCGCCTGATGGTCGATTCGATCGACGAGGTGCTCGGCTTTGCCGAGACACTGGTCATCGGCAATGGCGCGCCGGAGTTCCGGGCGGCGTTGACGGCGCTGCGGCCGGAGCAGGTGGTGGTCGACTACGTGCGTGTCTCCGACGCCACGAGCCATGCCGCCTACGACGGCATCTGCTGGTGAACCGGCGCCTGCCATGATGGAGCGTCGCAACGTCCTGATCCTGGTCGAGAACCTGCCGTCGCCGTTCGACCGCCGCGTCTGGCAGGAGGCGACCACGCTGGCTGCCCACGGCTACGGCGTGAGCATCGTCTGCCCCACCGGCAAGGGCTGCGAGGCTCACTACGAAGAGATCGACGGGATCCACATTCACCGCTACGACCTGCGCACCGAAGGCGAGGGCGCGCTCGGCTACCTGGTCGAGTACTCGGCGGCGTTGTGGCACAGCTTCCGGCTCGCCTGGCGCGTGCGCAAGCAGCAGGGCTTCGACGTGATCCACGCCTGCAACCCGCCGGACCTGCTGTTCCTCGTTGCGCTACCGTTCAAGCTCCTGTTCGGCACCCGCTTCGTGTTCGATCACCACGACATCAACCCCGAGTTGTACGAGGCGAAGTTCGGCCGGCGCGATTTCTTCTGGAAGCTGATGGTCTGGCTGGAGCGGCGAACCTTTGCCGCGGCTGATGTGTCGATCGCCACCAATGAGTCGTACCGACGGATTGCGATCGAGCGCGGCGGCATGCCCGCCGACCGGGTGCACGTGGTGCGCAGCGGCCCCAAGCTCGACCGCTTGCGGATCCAGCCGCCGCGACCCGAACTGAAGCAGGGCCGGCGCTATCTGGTGGGCTATGTCGGCGTGATGGGCAAGCAAGAAGGCATCGACTACCTGCTGCGGGCGGCGCGCCACATCGTCCGCGATCTGGGCCGCACCGACGTGCACTTCGGCCTGGTCGGTGGCGGCACCTCACTCGACGAGATGAAGCGCCTGGCGGCCGAACTGGGTGTGGCCGAGTACGTGACGTTCACGGGCCGGGTGCCGGATGCCGAGTTGCTCGACATGCTCAACACCGCCGACGTCTGCGTCAACCCCGACGTGGCCAACGAGATGAACGACAAGTCGACCATGAACAAGATCATGGAGTACATGGCGCTGGCCAAGCCGATCGTGCAGTTCGATCTGGCCGAAGGCCGCTTCTCGGCCCGGGAGGCGTCGCTCTACGCTGCGCGCAATGACGCGGTGGATATGGCGCGCAAGATCGTCGAGCTGCTCGACGACCCCGAGCGCCGCAAGTTCATGGGCGAATTCGGCCGCCACCGGGTCGAGAACGAACTGGAGTGGCGCTACGAGGCGCCCAAGCTGCTGGCGGCCTACGCGGCGCTGTGGAGCCCGCAGCCGGCGCTCACGCCTCCGGCAGGCGGCGGATGACGAACGGCGTCTTGCCCGAGGGCAGGCGCTCGATCTCATCGACGACACGGATCTCGATTTTCATGTCGGCCGGCACGAAGTCGCGCAGGTTGGTCATGAGCTGAGCCTGGTCGACGCTGCCGACACGCGGGTCGGCGACCACGTGCACGTCGATCGCCTCGCGGATCCGCTGAATCACCTGCATCCGCACCAGCCCGCGCACGCCGTAGGCGGCATGCGTGAGACCCACCAGCACTTCGCCGCGCGGCGAGATCAGGTGTTCCTTGTCGCGGCCCTGGATCGAGACCACGGGCTTCAAGCCCAGCGTCACGTCTTCGATGTCGGCCGGCGAGTAGCTGTCGGGCACGATGGCCCGGTCACCGGAGCGGTAGCGCACCAGGGGCATCGCGTCGTTCCAGAAGCCGGTGGCGATGATCTCGTAGGCACGGTGCCCGCGCGGCGCTTCGCCGCCCTCGATCGGCGCGAGCTCGACCCGCCCGTAGGCCGGGTTGAAGAAGTAAGCGCCTTCGGCCAGGCCGGCGGCAAACACCACCCGCTCGGCCATGCCGTAGTAGTCGATCACGGTGGCGTTGTAGGCCGACTCCATCAGCCGGCGGCCGCTGGTCTGCAGCATCTCGGACGAGGTGAGCACGAGTGGAATGTCCAGCGTCAGGCCGCGCTGTTGCATGAAGCCCGCCAGGGCCTCGCCCGAACTCGGGTGCGTGAACAGGACTTCCGGCGCAAAGCGGCGAAGCTCGTCGCTGAACCAGGGCGCGGTGGACGGGCTCAAGTGATTCGATGACAACAGCAGCTTGCGCCCGCGCTCCCGGTAGATGCCATACGGCGGTTCGCGTTCGGTCGGTGGCTTCACGTTGTCGGCCCGCAGGCGCGCCATGCGGGCGTCGCGGAAGGTCAGGTTCCACACCCCCATCAGGTCGTCGATGAACGCCTGTTCGCTGGCGATGCAGCGCAGCGAGCGCACCAGCTTGACGGGGATGCCGGTGGTGCCGCTCGTGGCCGCCGG